>JBEKEO010000118.1:0-9239 GCA_050013795.1 Bacteroidales bacterium | reverse complement strand
TGAATAAGGCCAGATGCTATCAAAAGATACCGGAACCAGGTCTCCAAACTCTCCTATATACAAAAGCTTATTACAACTGTCGGTTATTTGTTTTGTAAAGTCAACCATGCCTGCATTATATATTCCTGTGAACCCAAATCGCTGGTTGTCGTTGTTACCGTTATATGGATGAATGCTTACTATATCAAAATACTTATGGATATACATCAGGTCCTGGATATATTCAGCACGTGTGTCGGAAGTCCAGTCGGAACCGGGTTCCCATTCAGGTATCTGCCAGAGGTGCCAACCACATGTACGGGGAAATCCATAGCCTGAGGTGATCAAACGTTTAGGGTCGAGGCTGCGGATAAGTTTTGTAAACCTTTTGTTGAAGCCGTTCATCTCATCCGTGGTGTAATTGGCGTATAAAGAATCATTGCCGGTCATTGAATATGTGTCAATATCAGCGCTGATATTCATTTCATTGGTAAGTTCATAAAAATAAATGGTCGAGTTGTTCTTGTACCTGTTTATAAACAGCTTAATGAAGTTTTCAGCATATCGAGAGGCGAGACTATTGGAATCAGTGACAAACGTGTGAAAGTCCGTTCCTGTATACTGAGGATACTGATATGTGTTAAATAAAAGCGAAGGAACAAGTTTGATATTGGAGGCAGTGAGATCATTTATCATCTCATCCATTGCATTCCAGAAATTAGCAGAGTCAGTTTGCCAGAATGCCATGCGATAATCACTTACATCCACCCGGATATAATCCGTTCCCATGTATTTACAATCCAGTATTGTTTTCTTGCCCATTCGTTTTGCAACCGCAGTGCATGGGTTTTGGGTAACAGGGCTAAATGCCCCATTGCAGCCCGAACCATTACCGTAGTATTGCTCGAGTAAATCCATTTTGTTAATGCCCACCTGGGGTTGTATTGGTGCTATTCCATAAATATCAAGAGAATCCAGGCGCCGGACAGTGTCAGCCGCAGCCAAGCCTGTTGCCTGGAACAAATAAAACGTACAATTATTTCCCTGCTGAATCCAGGGAGCCAGAGAACTTGCCATCGTGTCAGAAGTGGCAGCGAATAATTGCATTACTCCGCTTGTACCCTTCACCCATACCTGGGTGAAACTGGTCCCTTTTGATGTCCATTGAATATTGGTTGTTCCCAATCCTGTTTTAGCTGAAACAGGCACTGCGTATAACGATGCATATAATTCGCCGCTTTGGGCAAACACTGAGTTTTGAGAAACAGCTATTGAAATAACCATGAAAAGCCTGGTTATGTTTTTTGCTTTCTTAGAAATTTTAAAAGTTTTCATAGTAATTTGTGCTTAATTTGTTTTGCAATGAACTATTAAAAGTATCAGAAAGATTATCTTTTTAATGAATTTAATTGTTCAAGGTTTAATGTTGTTGACTGCCAATTTTTCTACTCTTTAACAAACTTCTTAACTTCAACTCCTTTTTCCGTTTTTACTTCCACAACATACACTCCGCATGGTAATGCAGAAACATCTACATTTGTTTTATTGCCACTTGGTGTACCTGCCTCGCTAGCCTCGCGGCTAAGCGGGAGGGTTTTTAATAGCTGACCTTGTATGTTGAATATTTTTATTGCTGATTGCTGTTGCATTTTAATAGTGATATTCTTTGATGCCGGATTGGGATAAACATAAATATAATCATCTTTATCAGGATTATCGCTTATTGAAGTTGAAGAAGAAAATTCATTGGCTCCCATATCAACGCGGGAATTAATAACCCTGGTATCTCCATAATAATCCGTTTCGCCTGTTCCCGGAGCGAAAACAGGATTTCCGGCATTAATGCAAGGGCTGGCAGATAATAAATGAAAATTGGGAGAAGAAACAGATTCATTGTTCAGTTGTGGGTCGGCGTATTTTGAATGAGACTCCATGCCTGTTTGCACTTTATAATTTGAAAATGAAGTGAATGTTGAAGCTCCCCATGTTATGTTAATGCTATTGCTGTCGTTGTTTGGAGTGTACCAGCAATTATAGTCAATAGTATCATTGTTAAATGGGGCAATATTATCCCTGGTAATCAGGATGTTTTGAGAATTAGTATAAAAGATATTGTTCCGGATTTTACAACCGGACATTTTGGTCATATAAATTTCTCCTGTTCCGCTGTTGGAATAATCATCTTTCAGGAAAGTATTGTTCAGCACGGAACTGTTAAGCACCTGTCCGGTAGTGGCAGAATTATAGCCGCCAATCGCTATGCCGGCTGTCTGGTTATTATAGAACACATTGTCGCGAACAATGATGTTTGAAGTGCTGCCGTTCTCTTCGCATCCTATTTCAATTCCATATCCGTTTTGAAATGAAGTATTTCTTTCAATAATGATGTTTTCGCCTCCATCCACATAAATTCCTCCGCTTGTGGCATAATTGGAAACATCATTATGGCAGGTGTTAAGAAAACAATGTCCGTTACGCGCATGGTCGTATGTCGGATCGGAGCATGTTCCGTAGTTTCCCTCCATATCAATGCCGATATTTGTATTGTTGTGTACATAGTTATGCGATACAATGAAAGTGTCAATGTTTCCATCCAGTGACAGACCTTCACTGAAGCCGGTATAGTTTTGAAATATTTCACAACTGTCAATTATCACATTGGTAATGGCATTTGCCTGCGCAGTTCCACCCCCGCTTACTAAAAGAGGATTGGAATTATCGCTTGAATTTGGAACAGCGCTTGAATCGGACGACCAGTCAATTCCGGTGATCTTCAGGTTGCGTAAAATGATATTAGAAACGAAACCACTATTAGTGCATGAAATGGTAACTCCGGTTGCAAAGCTATCCACCATATTCCTGATGGTGATGTTTTCAATGGTTATGTTGCTCTGGTCTTCCAGGTATAACATATTGGGTCCGGCTGTCCCTGTTCCATCCAGTATAACGGTATCGTGTTGATAATTTCTATATGTGATGGGATGCCCTGAAATTCCGCTTACATCAACAGAAATATTTTCATGATAGGTGCCTCCAAGTATATATACTGTGCTTCCGGGAGTTGCATTGTCAAATGAATACTGAATAGTTTTCCATGCCTGGGAAAGAGAGGTTCCTGAGTAGCTGTCATTGCCGCTTGTTCCATCAACATAATAGCTGGTTTGAGCATTTGCTCTGCCGACCGTCAAAAAAACGCTAAAGCAAAGAAGAACGGGTATTAAGATAAAGAATAATTTTTTCACAGTTTTAATTGTTTAATGGCTGAATTGCTTAATTGTTCTTTATTCCTTAATAAACTTCTTTACTTCAACTCCTTTTTCAGTTCTCACTTCCACAATATACATTCCGCTTGGCCATTCCGAAACATCTATATTTGTTTTGTTGCCTGTTGCAGTAAGGGTTTTTATTAACTGACCTTGTATATTTGAGATTTCTATTACTACTTCCTGCCTACTGCCACTGCCTACTTCTTCTTGCGGGCTTTCTATTGTCAGGTTATCTGTAGCAGGGTTGGGATAAACCGAAATATTGTTTTCATTATTATTTATTTCTTCAATTCCCAATGGAGATAATGGACGTTTCCAGATCCTTCCGTCAATACTACCTGCAAAAATAGTAGTCTTATTTATTGCTAATGATGTAATAATAGTATCTGTCAGACCAGTATTCCATGCAGTACATGTGCTTCCATCACCTGATATCAAATATACTCCTTTACCACCGGTCCCTTCATAAATAACGTTACCACTCGGAGCTAATGCTATGACAGAAGAATTTGGCGAACAGCTTATCGAAGACCAATTATTTCCATAGTTTGTAGATAAGTACAGACCAGAGTATTCAGTTCCTGCATAAATGCTGCGCCCGTTTTTGGCTAATGAATAAACACGCGTACTATCAACTATACCCTTATTCACCGCAGCCCAACTATTTCCATTATTTGTGGACAAATACACTCCGTTTCCGGTACCTGCAAAAATTGTGTCTCCGCTTATGGCAAATGATATAACATAAGTATATGTTAAACCTATCGTATCCCAACTACTTCCATAGTTTGTAGATAAATTCACCCCGAAATCAGTACCCGCATAAACGTTATTTCCGTTTATGGTCAATGCATTTACATCAGTACTGTCATCTATACCTGTATTCACGGCAACCCAACCGGCACCATTGTTTGTAGATTTAAATACACCATTAGCAGTTCCTGCAAAAACAGTATCACCTTTTAAAGTTAATTCAAAGATTGTAGTACTTGTTAAACCTGAATTCTTCGCAGTCCAAGTGCTTCCATTGTCTGTAGACAGGTACACGCCATTATTAAAAGTACCCACAAAAATATTGCTGTCTCTTATAGCAGTACAGTCAACTTGCGAACTGCTAAAACTTGTTTGTTGCCATTGTGCATTTACAAAGCTTACCAAGCTAATAAATGTAATAATGAGTAAAAAATTTTTCATAGTTTTAATTGTTTAATGGTTAAATTGTTTAATTGCTCAAAGTTTCCTTTTCTTAATTTCAATTAATCTCATTCCTCACTGCCTACTGCTGCTGCCTACTGCCTTTTTCTTCGTTTGTTCAAAACCTGTTTTTCCACCTGCTTCGACTCGTCGAAGGCGAGGCGAGCAGCCATGCGAGCGCGAACTGGTTTTGCAAACTACAACAAACGCGTATGTTTTGTTACTTGCTTTTTCTTCTTTAATTCAAAATCCCTGATGTATCCTTATATTTTTCAAGCTCATTAATTATTTGCAATTTTAATTCACTTTGGTTTTTGCTCAACATTTCATTAGGGATAAAAGTATTTGCTTTTACAACCTTGACATTTTTATTTATCATACCCAGCAAAATTCCTGAATTTATACTACAGAATATCTTTTCTATGTTTGGTGCTACTGTTTCAACTGATTTAAAATCGTACCTGTTATTTTCTCTCATATATGCACGAATAACATCATTAATCGTTTTCAGCCCCAGATTTCTGCGTTCATTATAACGCTCAAAGAAATGGCCGGTATGATAAATAAATTCAGTTGTGCGTGTCATAGTAATAGCTGCATGACCCTTACCATTGTAGTATAGCATTGTTGCTGTACAATCAGAATCATTTTTTGTGATATGAATCCTGTATATCCATTGGTTTTTGTATTTGGAACAATATTCATAAAAGCGTTCAAAGCCTTTTTCCTTTTCTGCTTTACTCAATCTTTTATTCCAGTCCTTCGTAACATAGCACACTTTGCGAAACAAGATAGGAAAATCTTTTTCTAACTCCTTCCTTATCTCTTCCAATGTCATTGTCGGGACTATCATGCCGAAATATTATTTTTTCAATTCCAAACTGTAATGTTCTTTTAAATAGTTTTCTAATTCTGCCAATGATTTTTTTCCCAAACCTCTGTAACGCAATAATTCTTTCCGTTTATGCTCCATTATCTCTCCTATGGTATTAATATCTCCTTGTAATAAGCAATGCATTGTTCTTGCTGATAAAGCCATATCCCGCACCTCTGAATTGTACACAGGGTTTGTAATTTCTCCATACAACGACGGGGCATATATTTTCAGTTCCGCTAAATTAATTTTTTTAATTCTTTTGGTTAAAAGACTTACCTCTTTTTTTAATTTTAAATTTTGCTCCATAACTTCCTTTTGCCTTTTGCTGATTATGGACAGCCTGTACATTTTTTTATTCAGCCTTTTTAATATTTTAGCATAAGTATAACTTATCCCTTGCGCCGACAAACCTATTTCTTTACCTATTTCTTTAAAAGTTTTACCATCAAGCCACCTCAACTGTAGTATCAAAAGGTCCCTTTCCGGCAGCTCGAACAGTTTGAGGGTGTCTGCATCAAAAAAAACCTTATACAGCTCTCTTAAATGATTACGTGTTATTCTATCTTCATCCTTGTGTTCCATGCTACACATTTTTTAAAACTGCTGTACCGACTTTTATTGTTTAACCATATGCATGTGAATGCGAAAGATGAAAGAAATATGTAATTTATTTGGTGTTTATGTCTTGAATTAAAGGTGATTTATAATCTTTTAATTTTGAAGAAAGCCATCCAAACATATTTAGCAAGTCTGAATATGGATTTTGTTTATTTTTTTTAATTATAGACAAATTTTCATTAATTCTATTATAATTTTTTTCGCAAATTAATCTTTTATTTAAATCTGACAGTTGATTTTTATATTGTTCTGGATTGCTCTCAATTTTATCTAATAAATAAGAAATGATGCGCCTAGAACCATCAATTCTTATAAGTACATCATTAAAATCATTCTCTGTAATTTGTAATGGTGAAATTATTCCATCTCTATAATCTACATAAAAACCAATTTGCCTTTTAACTTCAGCATTTGAAAACCATTTGATTTCATTAATTATTTCATTAATTTTTTTTATTAAAAATAACCTGAATTTATCATCAACTAGTTTTTCACCTTTTACACATTTAGCAATAGTATGTGGTTCTTGTAAATAATTCTCATACATAAACTTTAAGTCTAATGATATCACATGGAAACAAGAAAGAATCAGTACAACTGGATATCTTAATTTATGATTTAGAAAAATCTTATTTAGCCCTTTGATATTATTCCTTAATTGCAATCCGTATCCATCCATTATCAGAATTAATGCTTTTATAGATTCTTCTGCAGATAGTATTAATAGTGAAATGCTAGTCCCGTATGAACTCTTCTCTGATAAAAATTTTGCATCATTATATAATCTATCAGCATTTGCAAGTATAGCCTTGTATGCTTCAATACATTCCGTTTGACTAAGATTTGTAAAGCTTTTATTTCCTTTTGGTTTAGCCATTATAAGTTAGCATACATTATTTGCATTTTCTGACATTGAAGCAATGTAGTTAATGTTTACTATTCTTTTGCAAATTTAACGAGTATTCATTTCTTAAACTATCTATTTTTTCTTTTGTTGTTTTTGTAAGACTCATAGTAAACGCAAGTGAATACATTGACCCTCCTTCAAACATAAATGCATTCGATTTTGCTCGATCATCTCTGTATTTCTTCCACGATTCAATAGACAAATCAATAAGACTTTCGGCCCTAGATTTGTTATGCCCATCCCACATTGAAGTTTTAATTTTTAATATGAGTGCTGATAATTCTTCATCAGTTTTATTAAAATCCCTTGACGCCTGCAACTTCATTTCTGCTGTTGTTTCAGGTGCATTAGGATAAAGTAAATGGTAAATAAAATCATTCGTATGATTCAAAAATATCATTGAATTATTAAAACATCGTAATATTTCATCTTCTTCAACCTTAATATTTGCAGCAAATTCATGACAAAAAATGTGTCTTAATTCAAACATTCGTTTAACATCATTAAATATTTGGTTGTAATTTGTAATAAATGATTTTGTGTTTTCAACAGTATGTTTAAAAATGCTTTTTGCTTCAAATTTCTTTAAAGATTCAATAAAATCAATGCCAGTAATAATTGTCATATTTGAATTAATATCATTAAAATTATTGCAGGGTAAAATATGAGAAATAAATTCGCCTCCAGTAACGGTCTTTGATTGTATGGCATTTACAATTTTAAAATCAAATTTGAAATTCTTCGCCTGATTAAATTCTATTACATTCTCATTATATGGTTTCCCAAAGTCTATCATTTCTTTAATTACGGATCGAAAAAATGACTCAAAACAAGCAATAGTTGCAATTGGTATATATTTCAAAATTTCTTGCTTGTATAAATTCGCATTTGTGTCAAATTTGTTTAATGCATTTCCTATAGTAGAAAGTCTGAAAATAATGCTATGACGAGAACCAAACTCTTCGCGTTCTTTAATTGATTTAATTTCATTAATAATATCTCGCTTCATATTCTATTAAATAAAATCTGTGTCATATATGCTTTATTCGATTGTTTTAAAATGCCCCCACTTGCCATTGAAGCAAAATAAAGTTAACAGTAATTATTTTTTTTTTAACGTAGTCATAATTTTACTAATAATTTTATCGTCTACTTCATTCTCACCAGCAATATTTTGAATTAAAACTCTTAAGAATTTTTTCCTTTTATTTATATCAAAGGAAGTATACCTTTTATAACTTAATTCAGATGTATTAAAATATTTCATAGTTGATTCCAATAAAAAAATTTCCATGTCAAGATGGTCTAATACATATCTATCAATCTCGTCTACAAAGTCTTGAGTTGCTTTTATTAATGATGCTGTTTCTTTAAAAGTGAAGTCTGCTCCACTTTCCCATGTTTTCTGTAATATTACAATATCAAGTCCTGAAAATCTCATTTTAATTGATTCAGCCTGCTCAATTAAATAATTTAAACTAGTTGGCCTTATTTCATTGTCAATGTCATAATGAAAAGTATAGTTTCTCCATGTTATTAATACTTCCATCAAACCAATCAATATTGGGTCAACGTTTATTTCGTCTGCAATTAGTGTTGTCTTTTGATAAACTGAGCGCCCAGCTCTTGAAAAAAGTGATGTAAATGCTACAGATTCTAATAATTTAGGCTTCCTATTTAATTCGGTCAAATACATTTCTAGTGATTCAACAGCCCATCCCAAAAAGGATTTTAAAACAAATATTCTAGCTCTATCTGCTGATCTTTTTCTGTCATTTGGTGCCCATGTTGTTTTAAATGATTCGGGTTTTTCTTTAATTAGACCACTTTGAATACCATCAATGCCGACAAGCGCTGTAATTAATAAGTGGTTAGCATTTCCAAATCGTTTTTTAAATTCTTTTTTTGCGGGACTTGCTTTCATAATTTCGTTTGTGTGTGTCTGGCAGGAGTTGAACCCGCACTCTTCCTTTTAGAGAACCTTACGGTTTTGAAGGGAAGCGCCCCACGGCTTCAGACACATTTGATTTTTATTTTAAGTTCTTAGATTGGAAACCCTTTATTCGCCCTCGTCTCCCTCCTCGTGCAAACCCAATCTGCTAATCCTTTCACAAAAGTAAAACAAAATTCTCAAAACCAGCATGTACTTTATTGCTTTTTTGCTATCAAACAAATCACTCAACAGATAAAATGAGTACAAATAAGGATAGCGTATGAATAGTGCTAAAGGTTAAGGTCGTGGAAGCGGGTTAGGTCAATAGTCAGTAGTCATAAGGTTAAAACTATTGACTTACAACCTGTCTTGTTTGTGGGCAGGCAAAGGAAAATTTGGCGGGGGCGGCTTATGTGCTATTTTCTTTCCCAACCCGCGTCAGCATGCGAGGATGTGGCAAACCAA
>JBEKEO010000117.1:0-9247 GCA_050013795.1 Bacteroidales bacterium | reverse complement strand
GTGAAATAATAAGTTATTTTTAAAATTACATAAGGATACACAAAGTTTGACAGGCCAGGAACTTCATTAATTTAATATTTTCCATTATGTTTATTTATATTTGTGCAATTTTATTAAGCTTTATACGTTAGTACATATTTGTTTTCAAAATTGAGCGCTGATACGGTAAATAGAAATCTGTTAGCTGGCATCAATTCGCCAGAGGATCTCAAGAAACTGGATGAAGGAGATTTGCCCCAGCTTTGTTCGGAGATAAGAAAATTTATTATTGATGTGGTTTCTCATCATCCCGGGCATCTTGGCGCCAGCCTTGGCGCTGTTGAACTAGCCGTTGCCATTCATTATGTTTTCAATACGCCTTATGATAAACTGATCTGGGACGTTGGTCATCAGGCTTACGCACATAAAATACTTACAGGCAGAAGAGATGCTTTTATTACAAACAGGAAATACAAAGGCATTAGCGGTTTTCCTAAAATGAGCGAAAGCGAATACGATGCATTCGGCGTGGGGCACTCCTCTACCTCAATTTCTGCTACGCTAGGCATGGCTATAGCAGCAAAACTGAATAATGATAACAGCAGACACCATATTGCCGTGATAGGTGATGGCTCCATGACAGGCGGAATGGCTTTCGAAGCCCTTAACCATGCAGGCGTTTCAAAAGCCAACATTCTGATAATACTTAACGATAATGGTATTGCTATTGATAAGAATGTCGGCGCATTAAAGGAATATCTTACCGACATCACTACATCGCAAACATATAATAGGGTTAAAGATCGCATCTGGGGCCTTCTTGGAAAACGCGGACGATATGGTAACAAAGCAAGATCAATAGTGCAGAAAATTGAAAATGCCATTAAAATAACCATCTTCAGGCAGAGTAATATTTTCGAATCGTTAAACTTCAGGTATTTCGGGCCTGTTGACGGAAACGATATTTTCAGGCTTACAAAGATTTTAAAGGACCTTAGCAAAATACAGGGACCTAAGATCCTTCATTGTATTACGGTAAAAGGAAAAGGATTTGAGCAAGCAGAAAAAGACCAGGTTAAATTCCATGCACCCGGATATTTTAACAAGGACACAGGCGAGATTATTGAAAAGCCTCTTGATAAGAATACTCCTCCCAAATACCAGGATGTATTCGGTAAAACAATAGTTGATCTTGCAAAACTTAATGAGAAAATTGTAGGCATTACTCCTGCCATGTCCACAGGATGTTCGCTGACCATGATGATGGAAGCAATTCCCGAAAGGACCTTCGATGTGGGAATTGCCGAACAACATGCTGTTACATTTTCCGCCGGACTTGCAGTGCAGGGATTTATTCCTTATTGCAATATATATTCTTCTTTCATGCAGCGAGCATACGACCAGATCATTCATGATGTTGCCCTTCAAAACCTGCATGTTGTATTATGCATTGATCGCGGTGGATTAGTAGGGGAGGATGGTCCCACGCATCACGGGGCTTACGACCTTTCATATCTTCGCTGCATCCCCAATATGGTCGTGGCATCTCCTATGAACGAGGAAGAGCTGAGGAACATGATGTTCACTGCCCAGCTTAACAAGAGCGGGCCTTTTGCCATACGTTATCCCAAAGGAAACGGAGTGATGCCCGACTGGGAAACTCCTTTTACGGAATTAGAAATAGGAAAAGGCCGAAAGATAAAAGACGGGAAAGATGCCGCCATTATCACCATTGGTCATGTAGGGAACTTTGCATTAGAAGCCATTGCCAAACTTAAAAAAGAAGGATATAACCTTGCCCTTTATGATATGCGTTTTGTAAAACCATTAGATAATAAGCTGCTTCATGAGGTGTTTGGCAAATTTGATAAAGTGATAACCGTTGAAGACGGAACTATTATCGGCGGACTGGGAAGTGCAGTGCTTGAATTTGTGTCTGATAATAATTATAAGGCAAAGGTTCTGCGTCTCGGCATCCCTGATGCTTTCATAGAACAGGGAACCCAACTGGAACTATATAATGAATGCGGATACCATGTTGACGGAATCATTAAAACAGTAAAGGACCTTGTAATAAAATAACCTATGTTACTTAAATATACAATTAACCGCGAAGAACGCGAAGAAAAGAAACGCAGAGTTCGCAAAGAAGGAAAACCCTTTGTGTGCTTGGCGGATACCTTTGCGCCCTTTGCGGTAAAAAAACTTTAACGTAATATTAAAATCAATATTTACTCAAACCATTCATCATGCTTAAAAAATCAATCTTCCCCTTAGCTTTAATTGCAGTTCTTTTTTCTTCTCTCTATACTTCCTGCGGGGGATGCAAACACAATAAGCCCGGTTCCGATACTGCCAAAGTCATCCCTAATGTGAACATCCCCGATTTCAATGCCGATTCAGCATATAACTATACGGCAAAGCAGGTGGCTTTCGGTCCGCGCACACCTAATTCTTCTGCTCACGACAAATGCGCCGATTTTCTCATTTCGAAGTTTAAAACTTATTCAAAGAATGTCATCGTACAAGAATCAGTAACCAAGGGATTCGACGGGAAAGCGCTTAATTTTAAGAACATCATTGTTTCATTCTTCCCTGAAAACAACAACCGCATTTTTATTGGTGCGCACTGGGATTCCCGCCCTTTTGCCGATCAGGACCCTGATGAAAAGAATCATAAAACCCCTATACCTGCTGCAAACGATGGAGCCAGCGGCGTTGGAATATTAATGGAAATTGCTAGGCAGTTCAGCAAAACCCCTCCTCCTATAGGCATTGATTTAATACTGTTCGATGTAGAAGATTACGGACAGCCTGAAAAAAGTGGCTTTCCCGAACAGGAAGACACATGGTGCCTTGGTTCGCAATACTGGGCTAAGAACCCCCATGTGAAAGGCTATTACGCCAAATTTGGAATAGTGATTGATATGGTCGGCAACGAAGGCGCTACTTTTTATCAGGAAGGAACATCCATGAAATATGCCCCCGACATTGTGAAGAAAGTATGGGATATTGGAATACGCGCAGGGTATTCCGATTATTTCCTTTTCTCTAAAATGGGAGAACTTACCGACGATCATTTATACATCAATATGATAGCCAAGATACCCACTATTGATATCATAAATCATGATGCCAGCACCCGCAGCGGGTTTTATAAATACTGGCATACGCTTAAAGACGATATGAACGGCATTAACAAGAACACACTGAAAGCGGTTGGGCAAACACTGCTCAGTGTGGTTTTTGAAGAGCAGCCTTTAAGTGCCAAGTAAGGTGATTAATGTTCTGGCTTAGGCTTTCTCCACAAAATACATATCTATCTCCCCTTTATGTTTGGCCTGAATCTTTCCCCGATAGGTACAATTGAATTTATCTTTCACCAGTTTATATGTGCTGCCGCTGATATTTACTTTTCCTGCCTCGCCTGACGACTCCATTCTCGCTGCTATATTCACCGTATCACCCCAAATATCATAAGCAAACTTTTTCACGCCGACAATTCCCGCAACAACAGACCCGGTGTGAATGCCAATTCTCATTTCGAAAGGAATTTCTCCTTTCGCTTCTTTTTCTGTTTTGCGCAGGAGCATAAAATCTCTTATTTCAATAGCGGCATTTATCATTTCAACCGGATGAGTGAAGTTTAAAACAGGCAACCCTGCAGCACAGATGTATGCATCTCCTATGGTTTTTATTTTCTCTATCTTGTACTTTTGGATGATATTATCAAAAGCGCTGAAACAATAATCAATCTCGGCAACCAATAGCTCGGCGCTTATATTTTCACTTACTTCGGTAAAGTCTTTGAAATCGGTAAACATCACGGTTACCAAACTGTACGTCTTGGCATCTGATTTCCCTTTGGCTTTCAGTTCTTCTGCAACTTCTACCGGAAGTATATTCAGCAGCAGGTCATCCGATTTCTTCTTTTGCAAATCAATCTCGTCGCGCTGTATGCGGATTTCTTCATTTTGTTGATTTAACTGAAGGTTCTTTTCATCAACCAGTTTCTTTTGCTTTTTGATGAGCCTGTTTTGCTTAAGTGTTACACGCCACGAACGGTAAACAACAAATAAAAACACCAGCGCCAGCAACAAACCTCCTATTACCGTATACCTGATTACTTTTTCCCTCTTGCTCTCTGCAGCTGCCACAGCATCCTTTTTATCCTGTTCGGCTTTAGCGGCGGCTTCTTTCTTTTCAAATTCATAGTTCATGCTTTGCTGTATGGATTTTTTAAGGGCTTCTTCATTATCCAGGCTGTCCTTATATATAACGTAGAGTTTATAATGGTCGTAAGCATCCCTGAAGCTGCCTGTTGCATAATCCAATTCACTCAGGTTTTTTTCACTTTCTTCCATTTCAGCTTTATCTCCTATATCTTTGGAGAGCATAATGGCTTTTTGCAAATACTCCTCCGCTTCTTTGAACTGTTTTTCTTTTCGGTATACTTCCCCTATGTTATCATAAGATGACGCCATGCCTTGCCTGTTGCCAAGGGCTTCCCTTATTTTCAGCGAAGTGAAATAATTTTTAAGCGCATCGGAGTAATTGCCCTGACCGAAATAAACGAGACCGATATTATTGTAAGAGGTGGCAATGCCCTGTTTGTCGCCAATGATTTCCAGTATTTTCAAAGCAGAGAAATAATTTTTAAGGGCTTCGGGGTAATTGCCCTGAACATTATAAATATTGCCGATGTTATTGTATGAGTTGGCGATGCCTTGTTTGTCGCCCAAAGCTCCCCTTATTTTAAGCGAAGCAATATGGCTTTTATAGGCATCAGCGTAATTGCCCTGGTTGAAATAAACATCGCCGATGTTGTTGTACGAGGTGGCAATGCCCTGTTTGTCGCCCCGGGCTTCTCTTATTTTCAGCGAAGCAAAAAAGTTTTTAAGCGCTTCGGGGTAATTGCCCTGACTTTCGTAAACCAACCCGATGTTGTTATATGAATTGGCAATGCCTTGTTGGTCGTTAGTGGTTTCTTTTATTTTCAGTGAAGCAAAATGGTTTTTAAGCGCTTCAACGAAATTGCCCTGCCTGTATGAAACATTTCCGATGTTGTTGTACGAGCTGGCAATGCCTTTCTGGAAATTCAATGATTGGGCTAATTGTATTGCGGCCTTACAGTATCGAAGTGAACTGTCGTATTTTCCAATCATTTTCCATTCATCGCCTGCCAAATTCAGGTGATTTACTTTGTTTGTATCTTCTTTGTCTTTTGCTATGATAGCTTTTAAGGAATCTATCATGCTGTGCTGTGCCGGTAAAGTGAAACAACAGAAGCATAATGCCAGTATGAAAAGAAAATATTTTATAGTTGATGTCATGAATATATTGTTTTAAATCCAGTTGCAGCACTTGGCAAAAGATGCGCAAAGATATAAATGATTAATATTATTCAATTGTTCAATGTTGTTTGCTTTCAGGCAATTCAAGGTTGACAGGTGATGGAAATTATTTCTTCTTCCCAAATTTATAATGCAAGGATATTTCTCCTGTTAAAAACAATTGTTTAAAGGAATCATATTGTGCATAACCAATCATTAGATCTACAACAACTTTCTTTTTTGTATTAGTCTCAAGTCCAAATCCTAAACCCGAATTTATTACCCGTGTTGTATTGACAGTAACAGTTGGCTGAGTAGTTGTAATATATGAATAACTGGTTTCATTAACCGTATTATATGTATAACTGCTGGCAAGATAAAAATAAACATTGGCAGCGGGACCATCCCATAAGTCGTGGGTATAAGTTAAACCAACGCATACTAATTTTTTCTGGGTATTATTGTTAATATAAGGTATTGCATTTATTTGAATCCCGTCTTTTCGGGGTTGAAACTTTAATGATAAACCCCAGCCCGTGGTAAAACCGGCTCCGATACCAAATCCCCATTTATATTGCTGCATAAAAGGTTTTTTGTTTTTTGTTGTGTCTTGTGCAAAGGCACTACTAAGCAGTAAAATTGAAAATAATACCACCAATAAGCTTTTTGTTTTCATGTGTATGGTTTTGGTTAATAATTAAATGTCTTACTCTTTTTGTGTAAGCCAGCCCTCTTGTTAACGAGGCAAGAAGGCAAAACAGGTTTTACTGTTCTATCGTTCAAGGGAATTATGTTTTTGCTTAAGCATTGCAAAGTTATTAATTGTATTAATACGTATTTCTTTTATTCCTTAATTATTTACAATAGCTAAGCCGGAAACCTAAATGGATAGTCAATGAAGCAAATAAAGGGATAATCAATAATGCAATAATTAAAAGAGGCTTTCGCATAATGCCCTGCTTGACTAATTACTCTTTTATAAACTTCTCCACGTTTAATCCTTCTGCTGTTTTCACCTGAATAATATACACTCCGCTTGGGAAATCAGCAATGTTTATAGTTATCGGTGTTCGGTTAACGATATTTGGTTTACTATATATACTTTCTCCAATCAAATTAAAGAACTCTATGCTGATAATGGGCGACAGTTCATTGCTAACTTCAATTTTGTCGGTAGCGGGATTTGGGAAGACATGAGTTTTGAAATAGTCTGCAGTAGAAATATGTTTAATGCCTCCGCATTCGTCACTGTAAAAAGTTATGTTATCAATCATCCATCCGTCTTTATTTGTCTGTATGGAATCGCTTACAAAATTAAACCTGAACATTACGGAATCTGGAGGCCAGCTTTTGACACCCAGACAGAATTGCCAGATTATTGATGTTTCTGTCCATCCGCTTGAATTGCCCGTAAAAGCAGGTATTCCACCACTAATGGTATCTGTTTTTAAATAGAAATTAAAATAAGAAGGTACAGTATCATAGCTCGGATGGAACGGACATGACGACATTATGGTATCGTTAATAATATTCCGCCATTTGTTTCCGCCATCGTATGAAACTTCTATATAACCTCCATCTTTACCTGTGTCTGTATTGTACTTATGATAAAAATCAAGCCAAGATGGCGATCCCTGGAACCACTGAGGATCTTTTATGGTAATAATAAAAGATGAATGATTAGTTACAGGATAAGGTAATACAGTATCTGTTACAATGGCATTAGGTGCTGAGTATGCGTTTGTAAATACTGTTTTTGCAGGTCTTCCTATCTGCCATATATTATTATGATTTGCTGTATCAATGATAACATGCTTTACTGTAGAAGTATCTTCAAAATTAATGGATAAGTAGTATGACACCTGTGCCATTGCAAAGCCTGCCGGCAGTATAGTAGCAAGCAAAGTTATTATGTACAGTTTTTTCATGGTGTGTATTTATTTTATCTTTACAAAATTATCAATTTTCATCACAAAAAGCAATAGTTTCATTGCAAAATATCAGCCTTTCGCAACTAAGGGTTAATCTTTCATTTCGCAATCAAAACCTTTCCTTCCGAGAGCATAGGTTTTCATTACGGAAAGTGAGTATTTCACAACAGAATCATTACCTATTCCCGTAAACCCTTAGCTTTTCATTGCAAAAAGGGGCTGTTTCATTACAATAACATGGCTTTTCGCAGCGAAAGGCTTACTTTTCGTTTCGGGACTCAAGGGTCTTGCCACGAGACCCTTGAGTCACAACATAAGACTCATGGGTCAAGTAGTAAGACCTTTAGGTCTTAATTTAGGACTCATAGGTCATATTATAAGACCCTTAGGTCATAATATAAGACTCTGGGGTCTTATTATGAGACTCGCAGGTCTTGTTATAAGACTCTTGGGTCATAGTATAAGACTCTCGGGTCATGTTTCGAGACCCATGGGTCATGGTATGATAATTTTACTTATCTTTGTAAAAAAATACCCTATTATTATGCCATACGAACGAGCCATTATTCCACGCGACATTAACAGGTTTAATGAATACATTAACCAGACAAACGATTACCTTATTCTTGGTTCACCTACCAATGCCGTGAGGTTTGGCTGGTCTTCACAGAATTTACTTGACTGGCAAGGCTTCCGGAATGAGTGGAACCCGCTGTTCTTTAAGTATTCCGACAGGAAAGGCAGCTATACCACTGTGATCAAAACTAGTCTTGAAGCTATAATTGCTAATGCCGTAATTTACGATTGGGATAATAAGCTTACACTGAAAATTAAAGCCACTGTTGGTTTGAATTCGGAGGATTGCAGCACTTTCCGCATCCCGCTATTCTATTCAATGCCTTTAACAAGCAAGCCTTCGGTAGCAAAAAGCGGGGATAAGCACAAAACATCCATTATGTATGAAGCTGTTTACCCAAAGATAAACCCTGCAGCAGGCGGTTTTGTTGAAATCGCCTGTCACCTGGAATCGGAAGGCAGCGGGCGCGCGCACAAGCCGGAAGGTTTCGATTTGGTGGAATATAAAGTGGCTGTGTTTTATTCGGGAACTGCCGATGTTCCCGCCCACGCTGAAGATGCAAGGCTTAGTTTGGCTTATTCGTCGAAAGCGGGCTTTGTGCTGAATACCACTGTTTTTAAATCGAACCTGCCTGTTCTGGCTGCCGATGCCATGCCTCCGGCAAAAATGGCGGTATTCTTTTTCCGCTGGGCAAAGAGCAAACATCCTCTGCTGGATGGTCCGTGGAGCGGGCCGTATACAACTCCGTTACTTTAAAGATTTACGATTTACGAATTTGTAGTCTATAAATGAGCGCAGGCAAAGGAAAATTTGGTGGGGCGGCTTTTTGTGAGATGATGGAAGGGATGGTCGTGGCACGGATAGCGTGAGTTAGTGCGATAAACGACCATCGCAGGGCTTTTAAATTTTCCTTGACTTTTTGGTTCAGGAGCCTGTCCCGATTTTATCGGGATGTCAAGACAAAAGAACAAAGAATGAATTGTAATACTGTAATCTTACTTTCTTTTCATTGCCAAAAGAAAGTAACAAAGAAAAAGCTAGGCAAAACGATGCTTCAACGCTCTCTGAAATATTGCCGGAGTTCTAGACAAAGAATAACAGCCTCTTTGCAGAGCCTGCTTTGTAAGAACTCCTGGCAATATTTCATTCACGCCTGCCCCGTCCCCGCCGTTTTGCCAGGCCAACACACTTTCTATGTTATTAAAAAAGCAGGCAAGCAAAAGAAAATTTGGCGGGCCGTATAGTACGCCATTGCTGTAGCAATATTAATAAGATTCCTCACTTCATTTCATTGCGTTCGGAATGACAGTCAGGGCGTGTGAGAAAATGGGAAAAGGAAGAGGCGTGGGGGGGGGGGGGCGCGCCCCCCAGCCGGGAATAAAAAAAAAAAAAAAAAAAAAAAAAAAAAAAAAAAAAAAATTAAAATA
>JBEKEO010000116.1:0-9267 GCA_050013795.1 Bacteroidales bacterium | reverse complement strand
CATTTCAGTTTTCAAATTGAAGAAGATAATTCATCAGAAAAAAGAAACTTTTTACCCCTCCTTCATTATTTTTTGGGTAAACACGTTATTGGAAGAGGATATTTTTATAAAATACATGCCATTGGCAAGCTTATTCAGGTTTTGTACAGTGATATAATTATACCCTATACTTCGCTGTATTCCGGTGGTTTCGCCATATACTTTTCTTCCTCTTAAATCATATAAATCGATATTTACCGCACCCATATCACAGTGGGAATCAAAAAAGATGTAAATAACATTTTTAAAAGGATTAGGTAAGATATTAATTGAATTATTGCAGGCAGCGCATACCGGGATATTAGTAAGCAATGCACAGGCAGCGGCAAAATTAGGAATTCCCCATCCAAGCAAACTGTCGGGATGGGTATATTGAGAAGCGCTTTCTTTAATTGCCTCAATGATTTGCATGTGGCTTGCATTAGGAAATGCCTGCATCAGGCAAGCAGTAGCTCCGGCTAAAACAGGCGAAGAAAATGACGTTCCGCTACCGGGTACCGGGCTTCCAGTAGTCCAAATAACATATGTCCCATCTCCTTGTGTCGCGACAGTAGGCTTAATACGCCTGTCGTATGTTGGTCCCGTTGAACTGAAGTCTGCATAATTCCCGGAAGCATCCACAGCGCCTACAGTTAAAATACTGTCGGCATCGGCAGGAGTGCCTATATAATGCCAGAGATCACCCGGGGAACCATCATTACCTGCACTGATGCATAACACCATTCCTTTGCTTGCAGCCGTAACAGCAGCAATAGATGCAGGGCAAGTGCGTCCGTTCATATCGGCATAAGTATGATTCATCAATCCTCCGTCGAAAGTTGTATATCCAAGCGAAGAATTAATAACATCAGCGCCTGCGCTATCGGCAAATTCAGCTGCAGAAGCCCAGTTATATTCTTCAATAATATTTTCAGAATTGACATCTTCGGAACGCAGCAGCCAGAAGTTTGCTTTTGGAGCTGTCCCGATCATTTGCCCGGGAATATTCGCTCCCATAGTGGATAACACCTCCATGCCATGCCAATGCTGCCTGAACACATTGCCTCCGGGATCAACAAAATCCTTTGTCCCAAGTATCTGGCTATTTATCCAAAGACTGTCGAATGCCGGAATAGTATCCACATACGAGAAACCCGCATCAATAATTGCAATAGTTATACCTTGTCCGCAAAAACCAAGGTTATGCAAATATTCACCGGCTATCATGGTTATCTGGTTGGCTGCATAACCGTAGTTGTAACTGGTGGTTATCTTTTCATTATTAACTTCAGGATTATTTAAAATAGTTGATGCATGATCAGCTATCAGTGAGTTTATTTTTTTTTCTGCAGGAATAACTGTTGTAACGCTATCTACACTCAATACGAAAGGGAATGATTTAATAGTATTTAATGCATTTGAATCAACGGTATAAATAGTAACACTGTTAAACCATTTTGACCTGCATAATAATGTTACGCCTGTATTGATAACACTGTCAATATAAACAGGCGTTACGGGCAGATCGTTATATTTTATACTTATGGACTGCTTATTCCTTCGTGTAATAGCTTTAGGAGAAAGGTATTGTGAAGGATCAGAAGAAATAGTATATGGAGAATTATTTTTATCGGTAAACTTAACAAGATATTTATGCGGCGCAAGTTGAGCCGTAAGACTCAATCCGAAAAATAACAGGGAAACAAAGAATAAATACTTTTTCATTATGATTGATTAATTTCCGAACGAGATAATTTTATATGAATAATCAACTCCTCCTATAATAGAATCAGGGTGGTTAATATCGGGAAACAAGCCCACATTTCTGTATCTCTTATAAATTAGACCCACATGTTTTGCATATATTTCATATTCATTTAAGTCTTCTATCAAATTGAAAACAGTATCCTGAATAACAGTAACGGTTGAATCGAAAGATAACCCATTTATGGTATAAGGCACATTAACATTAGCATATTGATAATCCTGTGCTTCGAAGGTATTATAGGCATTTCCGTTCCAGGTCTGGCTTCCGGTTACTGGGAAAACCAACTTTATGTAACGTATATTCTCTTCAACTTTTTCAGCATCAATATTAGTGAGATTGGAAACCCATACATCTTTTAAAAATATTGGGATTGTATCCATTGTTTCGTAACGTTCAATCCTTTGTGTTGTCCTGTTTGAAAGATCCAAAAAGGTGGATTGAATCAACTCCTTTATCTGGTAATGGAAATGAGTTGCCTTACCATGAGAAAAGCTGTCGTAATGTGTCGAATCAACCTGATAAAGCACCCAATGACCAACATTAGTAGGGAAGTATCCATAACCGACATCAACAGGTGTTATTGTTTCACGCTTGCATGAATAATATGCTATGAGCAAAATAATAAGAAGGGAAATAATATATGGTACTTTATTAAGTCGAAGCATTATCGGAAATTTCTTACAAATATACGAATTATATTAGATGGTAGTCAAGAGTTGAGAGTGCATAGTTTGTATATATAATAAAGTCAATACTCTCAACTTTATAACTATTTACTCCGAAAGACATGACTTTAATCCTATAAGAAGTCGTAGCCGGGTTTTATTTAACTACCAATCTTCCCGTATCTTTGAACGTCGGAAAAATAAAGAACTATTTTCTTATTATTTTTTATTATTGGGTAAAATAATTCATAATTCCCTTCATGAGCGCTGAACCGGATTTCCATAAAACCCTCATCAAAAACTTTATTCAAATACTCTCGTTCCTGTTTCGTTGTTTCTCTCACATAAGATAATTTCCGTGGCTTTATGGTATCATTTAGATTTTCATTATACCTGTTAAATGCAAGAAAAACTTTCGATTTGTCAATAGTGTCGGGTACTATTACTTCAACATTGGTAAAGTTCTTATCTGTTTTAGACAACAACTCAAGTATATTTCCTGTTTCATCAATCCACTTTTTGTTAAACGAATAATTTTCAAGTTTAATTGTCTTGTCGGTGTGGTCATCAATAACTGATTTTGCCGATTGGATCAATACCTTCTCTTTCATTTTTGATGTGATGCAATTCCCGACAAAAAGCAATGCTATTATTACAGGAAAACTCAATAAATATATCCATTTTACTTTTCCTGTCTTAGTTGTTTTAACTGTATCCTGGTTATGTTTTTCGGCAATCCGTGTAAGGTTAAACATTACATTTATAATTAATGCCCCGAACATAAGCGAAAGTATGCCCAGAACACTCATATAAAAGGTTTGTGTCATATATTCCCTGAAAACCCTTAAACCAAAGACTTCAATTGCTATAAAAATAAATACCCAATAAATTAACAGTACTATTGATACTAGCCCTACTATATTGCTTAGTTTTACAAATCGTTTTGCATCCATATGTTTTTATTTTATTGTTATTGGTTTATAATTTATTTGTTCATAAATCGTAATAGAAAACATCAATCCTTGCTCGCTTCAATCATTTTAAAATAAATCCTCCACCTATCACATCTTCACCTTCATAAAAAACTGCCGATTGTCCCGGTGCCAATGCATTAACCGCACTATCAAATTCAACAATTATCTTATCGCCATCCATATTAAGTTTGCTCATAGTTCCCTTATCCTTATACCTAATTTTGGTGAGTGCTTCAAAGTTATGGGGCAAAGCAGCATATTTAATAAGGTTATATTTATCAACTTTCATGCTGCTGCTTTTCAGTTCATCCCTGCTGCCAAGCACTATGGTATTGGTTTCGGGAATAATATTAACAACGTATAAAGGAGAGCCAGTTGCAATGTTCAATCCCTTTCGCTGACCAATAGTATAAAACGGATAACCTTTATGTTTGCCCAATATTTTGCCTTCGCTAGTTACAAAATTGCCACCATCATACTTGCCCGAAAGCCCTTCGACCTTATGATTTAAGAATCCACGGTAATCATCATCAGGAATAAAACATATCTCATAACTTTCCTTTTTCTCAACAAGATTCTTAAAGCCCATATCTTTGGCCATCTTCCTTATATCATTTTTATTCAAATCGCCTAAAGGGAAAATCGTCGTGGCAAGATATTCCTGTTTAAGCCCCCACAAAACATATGATTGGTCTTTAATTTCGTCAACTCCCTTAGAAAGAATAAACCTCTCCCCTTCCTTACGAACCCTTGCATAATGACCCGTTGCAATAAACTCACAATCTAGAGCCTTTGCTTTCTTTAAAAGCAAACCCCATTTGATATATGTATTGCAGAGCACACAAGGATTAGGAGTTCTTCCCGAAAGATATTCCTTTATAAAATCATCAACAATAAGCTCGTTGAATTCAGCCCTTACATCAAGCACATAATGATTAACGCCTATCTTCACGGCTACTTGCAGGGCATCGTTAATAGAATCAAGGCTGCAACAACCGGTTTCCTTATGCTTTCCGCCGGAAGAAGAATAATCCCATGTTTTAAGCGTGAAACCAATAACCTCATAGCCCTGTTCATGAAGCATAATGGCAGCAATGGAACTGTCGATTCCACCACTCATGGCTATTAGCACCCTGCCCTTTGTTGACACGGATAATTATTTTTGCGGTTGAGTATTATCCTTTTTAGGCTGCAAATCTTCTGTTTTCAGAAGTGCACCATTTTTATAAGTTTCCTTTTTAACCACATGGCTATCCTCGCTATACTCTATCCAAATACCATCCTTTTCATTATCTTTATAAAACCCGGTATAATAAACAGTCCCATTTAAGAAGTAATATTTAAAAAGTCCCTGCCAAAGCCCATTAATAATTTTACCATCCAGTTTTAACTTGCCATCGCTGAAATACATTTTCCACGGGCCATTGCGAATATCATTAACCCATGTTACTTCTTCGTTTATGACTCCATTTGAATAGAAGAATTTCCATACTCCATTTTTCTTTGTGGCTTTATAATGTTCTTCCGATATTATAGTATCGTTTTCACTGTAATATTTCCAAACACTGTCCTTTTTCATATCAGTGTAAAACCCGTCAGCTTCTTTCTTTCCGCTTGGATAAAACATTGTAACCGTGCAAAACTTACCGTTATTTGAATATATCATAGTGGTTTTCAGCTTACCATCGCCATAATAATATTTAAACTGTCCGACAGGGATATTATCTTTAAAAGTGCCTACGTATTTCAAAGTATCATGTACATACTTTTTCCAGTAACCCTGCTTGTTGCCTTTGGCATCTATCTTGTTTGTAGTGTCCTTCGTTACAGTCTGACCATAAACAGAAAACGATAATAATGCTGTGATGAAATAAATAATAAGCTTTTTCATTATTACATTGGTTTATTTAACATTTTTGAAAACTTTAACAGATCATTTGCAGTAATATCGACCAGTACAGGATGTGTTTTAGCAAATGTAGAATCAGCATTAATGAATGCTTTCACCATTCCCAGTTTATGCCCGAATTCCATATCGCTTTGCGAATCACCTGCCATTATTGATTTCTTAAAATCTATTTCGGGGAAATCTTTCTTCGCCCTCAATGCCATTCCAACATTCGGTTTCCTGTCTACATGATTGCTTTCTTTAACATGCGTTGCATAATATATGGCATCTATTCTGCCTCCATGCTTTTTAATCTCAGCAATCATATTTGAGTGTATGCTTTTCAGTTTCATCTCAGTCATTAAACCTTTTCCTATTCCCTGTTGATTTGTCACAACAATAATTTTACCAAATATCTGCGAAAAAGTTTTCATTGCTTCCAAAACTCCCGGCAAAAACTCGAACTGAGTCCAATCCAGCACATAATCATTCTCGATCTTTCTATTGATCACGCCATCCCTGTCAAGGAAAAGTGTCCAGGACGAATCAATATTATTTAAGATCATGCTGCGCTTTTTCATAATCTTCCGGGATCCCGATATCAAGGAAATAACCTCTTGACGGGAATCCTCCCATTTTTAATTTATTATAATATACTTCCATAAAATCCTTCTCAATTGAAAATTTCTCAGGAAGCTTCAATTCATTAAAGATATCTTTTTTTAACAGGTATATTCCTCCATTAATATATCCCGGCTTTGAAATACCGCTTTTCTCTGTAAAGCCCGTTACTCTCATATCCTCATCAATTTCAACACTGCCATACCTTTTTATATCTTTCATTTGTCGTAAGGCAATGGTAATATCGGCATTGGTTCTTTTATGCGAAAGATAAAACCCATCCAGATCAAATCTGAAAAGAGTATCGGCATTGAGAACGAGTACCTCAGCAGCTTCAGCTAAAACAAGAGCTTTTTTAATTCCGCCGCCTGTTCCCAGAGGTTCTTTTTCCACAGAAAATAAAACAGAACAACCTTTATAATCATTGGCAAAATGTTTTGCAAAAGCTTCATGCTTATATCCCACTGATAAAATGAATCTTGTTACCTCATGCTGAATCAGGTAATCCAGCACGTATTCAATAAATGGTCTGCCGTTAACAGGAGCCATAGGCTTGGGAAGATCAGGAACTGCTTTTTGCAGCCTTGTTCCTAATCCGCCGGCAAGAAGAATGGCTTCCTTTATCATTTCGGGAAAAGCTTGGATTCTACTATTTCGCAAATGATATGCCCTATCATGATATGCGCTTCCTGTATCCTTGGCGTATCTTCCGACGGTACATTAATAAAATAACAGCTTACATTTTTCATTTTACCACCGTTTGCTCCGGTAAGGCCCATAGTGATCATTCCTAATTTTGTTGCCGTCTCAAATGCTTTAATAACATTCTTGGAATTACCGGAAGTAGAAAGGCCGATAAGTATATCTCCTTTCTTCCCTATTCCTTTTACCAGTCGTGAGTATACCTCATCATAGCCATAATCATTGGCAACAGCAGTAAGGTAAGATGTGTTCACATGCAAAGCTTCTGCAGGTAAAGGATCGCGGTCATAATAATACCTTCCTGATAATTCAGCGGCAAGATGTTGTGCATCGGCAGCGCTTCCTCCATTGCCGCAGAACAATACTTTGCATCCGTTCTTATATGCCTTGATTATTTCTTCAGCCGCTTTTTCGATCGTATCAATCAACGATTTATCGTTTAAGATATTTTTCTTAATAGCAACTGAATTTTCTATAGTTTGCCTTATATCCATGTGCAGGTTATTTTAAATAATTCTTTTATTTCCAAACCCTAACCCCGTCCCTTCCCCTACTGGTAGGGGAAGGGAGTAAGGGATAGGGTAAAAGGAAAAACAATATTATAAATCCAAATAGTATAACATTAACTATTACACCATTACTTCTTTCATCTTCTTCCCTATATCAGCAGGCGAATCAACAACGTGAACACCGCATTCACGCAATATTTTCTTCTTTGCTTCTGCCGTATCATCTTTCCCTCCAATAATAGCGCCTGCATGACCCATGGTACGCCCTTTAGGAGCAGTAGCGCCTGCAATAAAACTTACCACAGGTTTCTTTCCGTTTGCCTTTATCCAGCGTGCAGCATCGGCTTCCATTGAACCGCCTATCTCTCCTATCATCACAATACCTTCTGTTTTAGGGTCGGCCATGAATAGTTTTACAGCATCTAACATAGTAGTACCGGGAATAGGATCACCACCTATTCCAATTCCTGTTGATTGTCCCAAACCAGCTTTGGTAATCTGATCAACTGCTTCATAAGCCAACGTTCCAGAGCGGGATATCAAACCAATCGTCCCCGGTTTATGTATAAATCCAGGCATAATACCAATCTTAGTCTCACCGGGAGTAATAATACCGGGGCAGTTAGGACCAATCAGCCTGCAGTCTCTTGTGCTAATATATTCTTTTACCGCAACCATATCTTTGGTAGGAATACCTTCGGTTATGCAAACAATAACTTTAATGCCCGCTTCAGCAGCTTCCATTATGGCATCAGCAGCAAAGGCGGGTGGAACAAAAATCACCGATACGTTAGCGCCTGTTTTTGCTATGGCTTCGGCAACTGTATTGAAAACCGGTTTGCCAATATGCACTTGTCCTCCTTTTCCGGGAGTAACACCGCCAACTACATTGGTGCCATATTCTATCATTTGTGTGGCATGAAAAGTAGCTTCAGTTCCGGTAAAGCCCTGCACTATGACCTTTGAATCCTTATTGACCAATACGCTCATTTGTTTATTTATTTTAAGTTTGTTTCTGTTACCTTATTTTAATTACTCACAAAAATAGTTGTTGAATTGGATACTGCCAAGCATTTTGTTTAAATTTGTTGAAAAATAAACCAAAGCTTGATCTTTTCATGTCAGTAAATTCACCTCAAAACGATACCATTTGCGCCATGAGCACTCCTTTCGGATCAGGTGCTATTTCTGTTATCCGCTTATCAGGAAACGAGGCAATTACTATCTGCAATAAGGTTTTTATTCCTAATAATAAGAATACAGATCTGAAAAATGTTTCTTCTCATACTTCACATTTCGGTAAAATCATCAGTGAAGACAAGGCGCTTTTAGATGAAGTTATAGTCAGTGTTTTTAAGAACCCTCATTCTTATACTGGGGAAGATATAGTTGAGATTTCCTGCCATGGTTCAGTTTATATTCAGGAACAACTTCTTCAACTGCTCATAAGGAATGGCGCACGTTCGGCTAAAGCAGGTGAATTCACACTGCGTGCATTTTTAAACGGAAAGCTTGACCTGGCGCAGGCAGAAGCTGTTGCCGATCTTATCTCTTCCGATTCCAATGCTGCTCATAAACTTGCCATTAACCAGATGAAAGGCGGATTTTCGGAACAAATAAAACTGCTGCGGCATCAGTTGATCGAATTCACAGCCATGCTTGAACTGGAACTTGATTTCAGCGAGGAAGATGTTGAATTTGCAAACAGGGAAAAGCTGGCTGAACTGCTCAATAAAATCAGTTCGGAAGTTTCTGCATTGCTCGAATCCTATTCTTTAGGCAATGTTCTGAAAAGCGGTATACCTGTTGCTATTATAGGTAAGCCGAATGTAGGGAAATCCACTCTTCTAAATATACTCTTGAACGAAGACAGGGCCATCGTTTCCGAAATACCCGGCACTACAAGAGATACCATTGAAGATACGATGGTTATTAACGGTGTTTGTTTTCGTTTTATTGATACGGCAGGACTCCGCCAAGCCAAGGACAAGATAGAGCATATTGGCATTGAACGTACCTGGGAAAAGGTAGCCAGGGCTTCCATCATCATTTACCTGTTCGATATCAGCGAGGATAATATTGAAGAAATAAAGAATACCGTAAATGAAATAAAAGCCAAAGC
>JBEKEO010000115.1:0-9305 GCA_050013795.1 Bacteroidales bacterium | reverse complement strand
ATATTATATTGCAACTGGACAGGATAAAACATTAACCGGACCCGAACGTATGCTTGAGCGCCCGATTGCTCCATTGGTTGAAGCATTAAAAGAAATCGGGGGAAAGATTGAATACGTAGGAAGGCAAGGATTCCCTCCTTTAAAGATTAATGGCAAACTAAACAAGTTCCATAATAACAAAATCAAAATTGCCGCAAATATCAGCAGCCAGTTTATTTCCTCATTATTAATGATTGCTCCGACACTTCCAAACGGAATAGAAATAGAATTTGTCGGAGATATTGTTTCCCGCCCTTATATAGATATGACGTTGTCAATAATGAAATATTTTGGAGTTAGTACTGAAGTATTCAAAAACAAGATAAATATTAAAAAGCAGGAATACCAGCCAGTAAAATATATTATAGAATCTGATTGGAGTTGTGCCTCATATTGGTACTTGATTGCTGCTCTTTCTAATGATCCATCTATTTTTCTTAAAGGACTAAAAAGAAAATCATTTCAGGGGGATGCAATTATACAGGAATGGTTCAAGACATTTGGCATCATCACTGAATTCAGCGATAACGGTGCTTTTATTACCAAAACAAATGAAGACCTGTCATTAATCCCGGATATTATTGATTTTACAGACAACCCTGATCTTGCCCAAACCATGATCGTCCTTTGCGCTGCAAAAGGATTGAAATGCAAATTCACCGGATTAGGGAGTCTGAAGATTAAGGAAACTGACAGAATAAATGCCATGAAAAAAGAATTGAAGAAATTCGGCATTCAATTAAAAGAAGAAGAAAAGAATATTTATTCATTAAAAGGGACTTTCAGAAATTCTTCTGTTACTATTGAAACCTATAATGACCACCGTATGGCAATGGCATTTGCACCTCTTGCATTACGGTGTCCTGAGATCATTATCAATAATTCAAAATGTGTAGAAAAATCATATCCAGGCTTTTGGGAAGATCTTAAAAATGCAGGGTTTAATACTGACTAGTATTACCTGTTCGAAATTCCCATATTAAATCTTCAGATTCATTACATTTGCATAATTTTCATTTCAATCATTAATGAAGGATTATCCTAGAATAAAAAACTCAAGAGTACTGGTTACAGGAGGTGCAGGCTTTATAGGCTCCAATCTTTGCGAAGACCTTTTAAAATATGATAACGAAGTAGTTTGTCTTGACAATTTTTCTACCGGAAAGAAAGAAAATCTAAAAGAATTTATTGACAATAAAAAATTCAAACTAATAGTTGGCGATATCCGTAATATTGATGATTGTATTAAAGCCGCCGATGGCGTTGATTATATACTACAACAGGCAGCTTTAGGTTCTGTGCCAAGATCACTGGATGACCCTTCAACCACAAACTCTGTAAATATTAGCGGCTTCCTTAATGTCCTTATCACTGCCAGGGATTTAAAAGTAAAGCGGGTGGTATATGCTGCAAGTTCTTCCACTTATGGTGATTCTCCAAATTTACCTAAAGTTGAAGAAATCATCGGGAAGCCTCTCTCGCCTTATGCCGTTACCAAATACGTGAATGAATTGTATGCCCATGTTTTTGCTCTGAATTATGGTTTGGACATCATTGGCTTAAGATACTTCAATGTATTCGGAAGAAGGCAAGACCCCAATGGCCCATATGCTGCTGCTATTCCTAAATTTACTTTACAACTTATTGATCATAAATCACCGGTTGTTTATGGAGACGGGACTAACTCAAGGGATTTTACTTATATCGATAATATAATTTATATCAATCATCTGGCAGCCACCACTGCAAATGCTGCTGCTAAAGCCCAGGTGTTTAATGCTGCTGCAGGAGAAAGAAATAATTTAAACATGCTGATCCAGCACCTGAAAAATTTCTTATCAAAATATGATCCTGAGATCAATAAAGTTCCTGTAACATATAAAGAAGAGCGAAAAGGCGACATTCCCCATTCCCATGCTTCTGTTGATAAAGCAAAGAAGATACTGGGATATATTCCCTTATTTAATCTTGAAAAAGGTTTGGAATTGGCAGTTGACTGGTATTGGAAGAATCTGAAATAATAATTATTTCTTTGAGCGGTAAATGGGTCTCGAACCCACGACCTTCAGCTTGGGAAGCTGACGCTCTACCAACTGAGCTATTACCGCAATGCTTTTGCAAATTTAAAAAGATTTTTGTTACAATTCATTAGATTTATCCTGAAAGGATAAGAAATTTTGCAACACATTACCTTTATCTATTTCACACTAAAAATCTTACCTTTGATTTTCAATTAACCATTTATTATGTTCTGGTATCATGTTCTCGATTATTTCTTCCTTATATTCCATGCTATTCTTACCCTTTTCAATTTGATTGGATGGATATGGAAAAAGACAAGAATGGCCAATTTCATCCTTTTAATGCTTACCGGTATTGCATGGTTTGGTTTGGGAATATTTTATGGCATTGGTTATTGCCCCCTTACCGATTGGCATTGGGAAGTATTGAAAAAGCTGGGAAATCATGACTTACCTTATTCTTATATTACCTATTTAATTCATCGCCTAACAGGAATAGCTGCTAATCCTCATTATGTTGAAATAGGAACAGTGGTTGGATTTGTAATTGCTGTCATCATGTCGGTCTACCTGAATTTCTTCAGAAGGAAAGCAAAGGGAATACCTGAGCAATGATTGAAAGATATTCATACTTTTGCCAAGTCATAAATCTCATATCTATTTATTAAGTTGAACAAAGATTACGTTCTTTACGCATTACCCGTTGTGGTTTTTATCATTAACAGGATACCTTATGTAGGAAAATACCTGCGTGTGGTAAATACCCTTGTGCATGAAAGCGGCCATGCTATAGCAGCCCTGGTTACCAGCGGAGAAGTGTATAATGTGGAACTTTTCAGCGATACATCGGGAACTGCAGTTACCAAGACTAAAGGGAAATTCAGCCAGTTCCTGGTTTGCATTATCGGTTATCCTTTTGGCTCGGCGCTTGCATTCCTGTTGTTCTATATTATCAGTATCGGAGAATACCGTATAGTGCTTTATATACTTGCCTGTTTCTCGGTTATGAACCTGATGTTCTATGTAAGGAATCTATATGGTGTCTTCTGGTTGCTAACCTTTACTGCCTTATTATTTGTAGTGAACTTTTATGCAGGGGAGTTCTTACTATATGCGGTAGTTGTTCTGCTTGCCGGTATAATGCTATTTGAAGCGCTTTACTCTTCTGTTGAATTATTGATAATGGCCAGAAAAAAATCAAAAACTGCAGGTGATGCCTTCAGCCTTGAAAGGCTTACCAAAGTACCTACCATGATATGGGCATTGTTATTTGTGGCGCAGTCAGGATATTTTATTTACCTCTGCGTAAGGCTTTTCTTTAAGTTCTAAATCGGAAGGAAGTTGTAATTACATCTTTTCCGGCACTTCTATTCCCAATATTTGCATGGCTGATTTGATCACAACAGCAGTATATTCAGAAAGAACCAAGCGGAAACTTACCTGCTCTTTCTTCTCTTCTTTTAATATCGGTATTTCCTGGTAAAAACCATTGTATTCTTTTGCAAGTTCATAAATATAATTAGCGATAAGTGCCGGAGAATATGAAGCTCCTGCCTCCTTTACTATAGCAGGATAATCATAAATAAGCTTAATGATATTCTTTTCCTTAGGCAAAAGTTCTGATATATTTATATCTGCGCTGTTCCATTTAACACCCGACTGATTTGCCTTGCGAAGGACAGAGCATATACGTGCATGTGTATATTGAATGAATGGACCTGTGTTGCCATTAAAATCGATGGATTCCTTTGGATTGAAAAGCATGTTCTTTTTAGGATCCACTTTGAGTATGAAATATTTCAGTGCTCCAAGCCCTATCATTCTGAACAACTTCGATGCTTCTTCTTTATTCAATTCATCAGTTTTTCCTAGCTCCTCAGTGGTTTGCTTAGCTGTTTCAATCATTTCAGCAATAAGATCATCCGCATCTACCACAGTCCCTTCGCGTGATTTCATCTTTCCTTCGGGAAGTTCAACCATTCCATATGAAAGATGATAAATCTTATCCGACCAATCACGACCAAGCTTTTTAAGAACCAGTTTCAACACATCAAAATGATAATTCTGTTCATTGCCTACAACATAAATAAGCTTTTCAGGCTGATGTTCATCATAACGTAACTGAGCTGTGCCAATATCCTGTGTCATATAAACAGAAGTACCATCAGCACGCAGCAGAAGTTTCTCATCTAATCCTTCATTGGTCAGGTCAGCCCAAACAGAATCATCATCTTTCTTTATAACTTCTTTCTTTTTTACTCCTTCTTCAACGATCTTCTTTCCTAAAAGATAAGTGTCCGATTCATATTCAGTTTTATCGAAATCAATGCCAAGCATTTTGTAAGTTAAATCAAAACCTTTATAAACCCAGCTATTCATTATTTCCCAAAGTGCAATGGTGTCCTTATCTCCCACTTCCCATTTGCGAAGCATTTCCTGTGCTTCAATAATAAGCGGTGCCTGCTTGGCTGCGTCTTCTTCTGAAATACCTTTATCTGTCAGAGCTTTTATTTCTTCTTTATAATATTTATCAAAAAGCACATAATATTTCCCTACCAGCAGATCGCCTTTTAATCCTGATGATTCAGGCGTTTCCCCTTTGCCCCATTTCTGCCATGCCAGCATTGATTTGCAAATATGAATACCACGGTCGTTGACAAGAGTAGTTTTAATAACATCGTATCCATTGGCTTTTAATATCTCGGCAACAGACCAACCCAGAAGGTTATTCCTGATATGCCCCAGATGCAAGGGTTTATTGGTATTGGGAGAGGAATATTCAACCAGTATCTTTTCTGTTCTTTTTTCCTTTGAAACACCATAATTGGAAGTATCAGTAATGCGAAGGTAATTGCTCCAGTAACTATCGTCAATCAAAAGATTCAAAAAGCCTTTAATAACGCTAAAGCTTTTTATCTGGGGAATTTCATCTTTAAGGTACTGCCCTATTTCATTAGCTGTAATATCAGGCGACTTTCTTGAAATCTTTGCAAAAGGAAAAACCAAAACAGTAACATCACCTGTTTCACGATAGATGGGATTTGTCTTCTCAATGCTTACCTTTTCAACAGCTATTTCAGTTTTGTATAGTTTGCATATCGCTTCGGCAGTTTTAATAGCGATAGTTTTTTCAATTAACATATCTTTGTAAGTATTTCAGCAAAAATACAATAATTATATATTGATTGTTTAATGGTTAAACTGTTTAATGGCTAAATATAATTATCAACGGCAAGGAAATAAGCATAAGAATAAGGATATGCTGAAGAAGATATGTGAGGCGGGGTAAAAGATGATTGTCAACAGTAAATTATAACAAACAGTGAAATAAAATAAAGGTTACAAACTTATCAAAAAAGTTATATTATGTTTGTTTCATTAAAAATAGTTAAAATAAATTTAGTTTTAACAATAATAAGACCGTTGTGTTTCTTAATATCGTTTTTACCACTTTTCTTTATTGAAAACCGCCAGAATAATTTATTTATTACATTTTGGATATTATTTTTTTGGATTATATGCGCCTTGCAATTTTTTTTTATAAAACGATACAAAATAATTGGTATAGTATATTTTCGCAAAGAAAAATTAGAATTGGAGTTAAATAATGGCGAAATATTATCCTTTATACCAAATGAAAATTTAAATCTATTTATTAAAATTAATGGTTATAGATTTGAAAACACACAAGTCTTTTATATTACTTTTTCTGATGGATTAGGAAAATTAAAAATTGATGAAATGGATAAAAATTATAAGTTTAATATACTTGCAGAAAAAGCATTTCATGATAATTTAGTAAAAATATTAAATGGATATAAGCAAATGGGAGCGATGATAGATTTAAGAAAAAGATAATCTATTATAAAAACACAGTTTCCCCCACCCTCATCCCGTATTCCTTCAAAAACCTTAACGATTTCTGTGCCAGTTGGCAGTTTTCAGTCCACAGTCAGCAGTCTTCAGTCAGCAATTGGAAGTATTTAAGCAGCAATCGCAACGAAAAAATATCAAATCGTAACGAAATGACACCGAATCGTAATGAAACGACATCAAATCGTAACGAAACGACATTGAATCGTAACGAAACGACATTGAATCGTAACGAAACGACATTGAATCGTAACGAAACGACATCGAATCGTAACGAAACGACATCGAATCGTAACGAAATGACATCGAATCGTAACGAAATGACATCGAATCGTAACGAAACGACATCGAATCGTAACGAAATGACATCGAATCGTAACGAAATGACATCGAATCGTAACGAAACGACATCAAATCGTAACGAAAGGATATTAAATCGTTACGATTTGTATAGAAAATGGTAAAGAATGTGCTTAAACCGCTATGCTAAAGGCAGTATTGCCTGAAAAAGGTTTGGTTATCTTCAAATTTAAAGGAAAAACCTGTGTTTTCTGCAACTCAAATGCGTATTCAGCAATAAGGCTATCCATCACTTCCGAAACATGCCTCATGCTGCTGGCCATATATGCTTTGGCTCCTGCAAAAACAAAGCCTTCATCCATTTTGCCCTGCGCTGCATTGAACAAAGCCTGCGCTATGCAGAAAGGGGCATCGGTAAAATTGCAGGTAGTAAGGCAATGCCAGGGGCATTTAAATGGTTTTGTCTTTCCCGCCATGATCTGGTCGACAAAATCACTCCTGATAACGCGGCCGGGCAAACCTACCGGGCTGTCGATAATTACAATATCCTCTTTCTTACAATTGATATAGCTTTGCTTGAATGCGGGATCGGCATCACATTCGTAAGTAGGCACGAACAGAGTACTTATTTTAACAGCGCTTGCACCTGCCTGCATAATCTCCAGCATATCTTTCCCCGAAGTAATTCCTCCTCATGCAATTACAGGGATATCCTTTCCGAATTGTTTTTCAAAGGGTTGCAGCACACTTACGGTTTCTTCAACCAATGCTGCTAAAGTAATGTCATTACCCGAAAGATCTTTTTTAGAAAAACCTAAATGTCCTCCGGCCAGCGGGCCTTCAACTACAACGCCATCAGGAACAAAGCCGAATTTGTTTGCCCAGTACTGGAAAATAATATTAGCTGCCTTCGCAGATGAAACTTTAGGAACAAGTTTGGTGTTATGCCCTGCTAATCCGGCATTGGCTATCATGGTAGGAACTTTCATTGGCAGCCCTGCTCCCAAAAATATCACATCAATCTTTTCACGAATAGCAGTAATTATCAGGTCTTCATGATCAGAAAGTGCCAGCATGATGTTTACGCCTATAACACCATTACTCAGGCTTCTTGCTTTTCGTATCTCTTTTTTTAATGCCCTGATATTGGTTTCACGAAAGTGTGTAATATAATCCGGCTCAGTCATTCCGATGCCTACAGCAGAGATCACTCCTATGCCTCCCTCATTCGCCACGGCAGCAGCCAGTCCCGATAAAGATATAGCTACTCCCATCCCTCCCTGTACCACAGGAATCCTTGCCGTAAGATTTCCAATCCTTAAATTATTCATTTTATTTTTTTATTAAAAAACATACAAAATTACAACAGAAAAATCAGGAATGTGAAAACAGGGATAAAAACAGCCCATAAGGTATTAAAGGTGTGAAAAGGGGTAAAACATGCTATTTTTAGGTGCGAAATGACTAAAAGAAGGTTAAAATTATATCATTTCGTTGAGTTTGCCGGCAAAATTCTTTGAAACAGGAATGGTAAAATCGACCTTTTCGAGAAATAAACGGTAACCTTGTGAATTTCCTTCCACTTTTTCAATATAGTTTGAATTGACTAGATAGGAACGATGGCATTTGAAGATGAATTTATCTTCTTTTAACACCTCTTCAGCCTTTGTCATGCTGCATCTTACCAATTGACTTTTAACGCTTTCGTGTTCTTTCCAGAACACTTCAATATAGTTATTAGCCGAACGGATAAACAAAATAAGGTTTACCTTAATGGAAAGGTTATCTTTCTGATAGTCTGAAACAAAATGAACTATCTTCTCCAATTTCTGTTTGTTTTCCTTTAATTTAATATTTAAATCCCTGGCCATTTTCAAATGCGAACGCATTATCCTGTTATAGTTGATAATGATCAGTGCAGAGATAGGGAATATGGCGGCCAGCAACAATGTTATCACATAATTGAACTGGAATTCAAGCATTCCTAATCTGCGGCAGTAAAAATAATAACCTGTTGCTATGGTAAACAGTATCCATGTGTTCCACAATATTTCCTTTTTGATGTTCCATTCGGTATTGGAGAACATCCTGTTAAATATACTGGTAAAAAATAACAGGTTGATACTTAAGGCAAGAAAAGTAACGAGCCCAAAGCCCAGCATAAAATAATATTTCTGCCCCGGTGGAAGCAAACTTATATTAAAAGGCTGGAAAAGAAGAAGAAAAAGAAAAACCCCCACACTGATAAAGAAGGTTATGATGGAATTATACTTCAGGTCATCACTAAAGGGATAGGGCTTGTTAAGGAACTTGAACATTTTGCAATATTACGCAAATAATCTCAAACGATGAAAATAATTGAGAACAAGGTTAGTACTTCAAGAAAAACAAAAGTAATGCGTGAAAATATTACTTGCCTTTACCTGCAGGCGAACTGCTCTTCGATTCATGCTGAACCGGGACCTCTTTCACTTGCTGTTGTTGCTGTTGTTGCTGATGTTGAGCAGGCTGCGATTGTTGTTGTGTTGAAGGCTGTGCTTGCTCCCATTGCTGCCTGTGATATTGCTGCGCTTGGTTCATATTATTGAAATCGCTATTGGACTTTGTTGAATATTGTTTTGGACTGACAGAAGTATTTTGAACCGATTTTGGTATCTTAACAGCAGGTTGTTTTGCAGGTTGCTGTATAACATCAGGAACATTTTGCTGCTTGTTGTCAACTACAGGTTTTGTTTGAGGAGGAGCGCTCAATGCAGGATATTTAGATGCATTTTTCTGCAAATACTGATCCTTTGCAGCCTGTGTAACCGGTTTACCGTTCATTTCTTTTTTCACATCAGCATTTAGTTGCCCGACTTGCTTGATAATGTCAACCCTGTTAGTTTTGTTCGTGGTAAAATCTTTAGGCAAATAAGCTTTATTATCTTTAACCCACCGATGAACAATCACTGAATTGGCATCAGCCACTCTGCGATGTCCTTCACCGTGACCATAATAATAATCTACATAGGAATTGCACAAATAAGGGTATTGATACATGTGCTCAGGGTAATAAAAGTACCAGTTAGTGAA
>JBEKEO010000114.1:0-9330 GCA_050013795.1 Bacteroidales bacterium | reverse complement strand
CTCAATCAATGTTTCTATATCGCTCTTGTTGGCTTTTCGCAGGGAAATTTTATTTTTATCTAACATCATATTATAAAGGAATTATTTTAAAGTTGCCTGTAAATATAAGATTTACTCTACTTATTAACTTTTGAATTTTATTCAATCTGTTGGCAATATTTCGCAAAACCAAAATCCTTTTGTAGCATTGGTTACGTGATGTTCATCATCATTGCTTGTCTTCAATTCAAGCGCTTTATAAACCTTTTCACCTAATGTATAGTTTATATTTTTCTTAAATATAGGTCCATCGTAACAAAATGTGTGAAACTCTCCGTTCTCGCCGCAAGGGTCAACATTAGCTGGTAATTGTTCAATAAATGAATTATCAATTTCCCTGCCTGCCCACTCTTCTCCAAGATAACCGTCATTAGTGCAACAAATAACAGTTTTAAATTGTTGCCTGATAAAATCATTTATAATAAATGTTGTATCCATTTTCCATAAAGGGAAAATCCCTTTCATCCCAACCTCTGACAGGTTATTTTCACGATAAACTCTTAAATCTTCCAGAAAGATATCGCCAAAAATTACATTATCAATCCCTTCCGATTTTACCTCCATTAAAACCGTTTCCATTTGTGTTTCATATTCCTCGTTCGTGTCTTCATTAACTCTGACTTTCAGAAGTGGAATGTCGATAGCTTCAGCTTGGTTATCCAATAATTCTTCCCTTATACCATGCATTGAAACCCTTTTGAATTTATCGTTGATAGTGGTAAGCAGATATTTTACATCAAATTGTTCTTCTGTCAGAACTTTATGCAGGCAATATGCTGAATCTTTTCCTCCGCTCCAGCAAAATATGGCTTTAGGTTTGTTCATTTAACCTTTATTCGAAATTTTTAAGTGGCAATTACTGGTCTAGATAAGGGTCTCTGGTTATCTATTTTATATGTTAGCAAAAATACATATAAATTAAAAACGCCGCCGAAAGAAATCGGCAGCGTTTAAATATCCTTTTATTAATTATTATGAATTCATTGATATAAGGAATTCTTCATTACTTTGGGTGAATTTCATCTTATCCTTCAGGAATTCCATAGCTTCAAGAGGTGTCATATCGGCAAGATGATTCCTAAGTATCCATACACGCTGCAATGTTTCCTTATCAAGAAGCAAGTCATCGCGTCTTGTACTGGAAGCAACAAGGTCGATAGCCGGGAAAATACGTTTATTGGAGAGTTTCCTGTCGAGTTGTAATTCCATGTTACCTGTTCCTTTAAATTCCTCGAAGATAACTTCATCCATCTTGGAACCTGTATCAATAAGTGCTGTCGCAACAATGGTAAGCGAGCCTCCATGTTCAATTTTTCTTGCTGCACCGAAGAAACGTTTTGGTTTATGCAGCGCATTGGAATCAACTCCACCCGTTAATACTTTTCCCGATCCGGGAGCAACGGTATTATATGCGCGGGCTAAACGTGTAATAGAATCTAAAAGAATAACTACATCATGTCCGCATTCTACTAATCGTTTTGCTTTTTCAAGAACAATATTAGCAATCTTTACATGCCTTTCTGCCGGCTCGTCGAAAGTGGAAGAAATAACTTCAGCGCGAACACTGCGTGCCATATCGGTAACTTCTTCAGGACGTTCATCAACCAAAAGAATGATCATATATGCTTCAGGATGATTATATGCAATAGCATTGGCAATCTCTTTCAGGATAACTGTCTTACCTGTCTTTGGCTGTGCAACAATCAATGCACGCTGACCTTTACCTATCGGAGTGAATAAATCAATAACTCTTCCTGAAATTGTTCCATCAGGGTTACCTGTCAGATTGAACTTTTCAATAGGAAATAATGGTGTAAGAAAATCAAAAGGAACTCTGTCGCGTACTTCAGCAGGATCACGTCCATTGATCAATTCTACTTTTATAAGAGGAAAATATTTTTCGCCTTCTTTTGGAGGACGTATGCTTCCACGAACTGTATCACCTGTCTTAAGTCCAAATAATTTAATCTGTGACTGAGAAACATATATATCATCAGGGGAATTGAGATAGTTATAATCCGAGGAACGAAGGAACCCATAGCCGTCAGGCATTATTTCAAGAACACCTTCGCTAACAACGATGCCATCAAAATCCGTGGTACTTTCTTGCACCCTGCGTTCATGAAACCTGTTGTTGCGCTGATTATTTTCTTTCTTTTCCTGTTCATCAGGCTTCAGAGCTTCCTTTAATTCGTTTTCTGGTTCAGCGTTTTCTGAAATAACTGTTTCTTTAAACTCAGGAACTATAGAAGTTTCTGGTGGTGTTTCAGTAAATGTTTCATTCAGTGGCAGAGCTTCAATAGCATCATCAACAATAACAGGATTGAGGTTTTCTTCATTCAGCTGAACTGCAGTATGATCAATAACGAATTCTTTATTTTCTGCAATGACAGAAGCTGGCTTTTCATTTACAATATGATCTTTATGTTCAGATTTCGGATTATTTTCTTCTCCCGGTTTCTTTTTTGTACGGAAAATGCGGTGACGTTCTTTCTTTTCAGCCTGAAGGTCTTCGGGAGCAGGATTCAAAGCCTGCTGATCAAGAATTTTGTATATCAGTTCCTGTTTTTTTAATGTTTCGTACTTTGGAATATTTAACTCTTTAGCAATGTCTTTAAGCTCGGATGCGAGCTTGTTGTTCAGTTCAATAATGTCGTACATGAATAATTGGTTAGGTTAATAGAAATAAATTGATAGGTTTTGGTTATAAAAATCTATAGACAAAAAATCAAAAAAATAATAATATTTAGTTTTTGTTAGAGAAATTCAAAACTGTAAAAGGAAAATGAAAAAGGGAATTGTTGTGCAATATTACAAAATATATTTATACCAAAACAAATATTTTAGAATTATTTTAATACGTATTGATAATTGCAGGCTTATTTTATGCCGAATTAGTATTTTTGCAAAAACTTAAATACAGAATTTATGTTTCAAAGAATTCAAACTTTATTTATAATTGGCGCTATTGCATCATGTATAGCTTGTTTCTTTCTGCCTTTTTGGGTGTATACAGGAGCCAATCCCGATTATGCATACCAGGTCAGTTTGTTTGCTATAAAATTAATTAGCGGCAATGAGCAAATCATAGATTTAGGAACCCTTCCTGTCCTAGTAATAGTCTCTGTTTCTACTATATTGTCGGTTGTTTCATTATTTTATTTTAAAGACAGGCAAATTCAAATAAAGATAAATAATTATAATGTTTTTCTGACTATTCTGTTTATTGGCACAATCTACCTCTGGATACCATATATGATAGAAAGTTTTTTGCATACTGCAGTTCCACATTGGAAATTCGGATTGATATTACCATTATTTACAATGGTTTTCCTTATTATAGCTAACAATTTCATTAAGAAGGATGAAAAACTGGTGAAGTCGGCAGACAGGCTAAGATAGGTTTTACTTTATTAAATCCCGAAAAATTTAAGAAAATTATCTACTTCCGAATCCCAGTAATAATAATCATGCTGTGCATCAGGCATATTTAACTTTATTTTTAAACCAGGATGATATTTCTTTAAGGAATCATAGAACATGATAGTTTGCTCAGGAGGAACTATCTGGTCTAATTTTCCATGCCCTAAATAAATAGGTGTTTTGTATTCTTTAATTCGCGTGAGCGGATTATCCTGTCTAAGCCAGCGATCTTTAAATGTTTCGTATGGTCCATAATAACCCGTTACAAGGTAATCATCTTGTATTTTTGTCTGGTCATAATCACCCGAAAATGCTGCTGCACCCTTAAAAAGAGAGGGAAAATCTAACAACATCAAAGCAACGCCCCTCGCTCCTGTTGATAAACCAACAATATAATCGTTCTCTGTTTCGAGTAAAAGGGAGTAATCTTTTTGCAGCATTGGAACCAATGTATCAGATAGCCATTTTCGAGTGGGGTATACTCTCCATTCAGGATAGGTTTCAGGATAATTATGTTCCTGGTAAACACTTTTACCCATATCCGGCATTACAATATCATAGCCCTTTTCAAGAACTTTAGAACACAGGGATGTTTTTGTACACCAGTCATCAGCAGAGAGATTCCAACCATGAAGAACTAAGAATGTTCCTTTTCTCCTGTGAGGACATACTTTTATAATTACTTTATGGTTGTCAACTACCAATAATGTATCATGTTTTATTAATTTCTTATAAATAATCGAATCTGGTCGTTTGAGATGACTTCCCTTTTCATTTTTAGTTATATCCTGCCCTGTCCTATATGCACATATAAAAAAGGAAATGAAAAGGATCACAATAAGTGCAACTATTGAAGTAATTCCTATAATCAGAAATCGTTTGCTAATTTTCATTCGTGAATTAAATTAATACCCTAACTTATGATTAATGTACTCCAAAATTTTATTTTTTTCATCAGGGTGAAACCATTCAATGTCCTTAATTTTCTTAAACCACGTTAATTGCCTTTTTGCATACCTTCGGGTATTCGTTTTAATATCTTCTATTGCCTGAGATAATGGAATTTTCTCATCAATAAAATCGAATAATTCTTTATATCCAACAGTATTCAATGCATTCAGATTTTTAAACGGATACAGATCTCTTGACTCTTCAATAAGACCGTTTAATATCATATTATCGGTGCGACTGTTTATTATTTTAAAAAGTTCAGATCTTTCTCTGTCCAAACCTATAAAAACATAATTAAATTTTCTTTTCTTTTTTGTATTTTTCCTTAGAGATGAAAACTTCTTGCCAGTTGTTAAACATACTTCAATAGCCCTGATCAGCCTGCTATGATTTTTCAGATCCACCTGTTCATAATATTCGGGATCAAGGTCCTTAAGCATTTGCCTAAGTGAGGAAATACCTTCAGAATCATATATAGATTTCAAATATTGTCGCGTGGATTCATCAGGATCAGGAAGTTCATCAATGCCATGAATCACAGCATTGATATATAATCCAGATCCTCCAACCATCACTAGTTTGTCGTAAGTATTAAATAATTTATTTATTAAAAGAATAGCATCTCCCTCATATTTTGAGACATTATAATAGTCATGAATTGAAAGATGCCCTATAAAGTGATGTTTTACTTCTTTTAACTCGTTATAATCAGGAGGTGATGTTCCAATCTTCATTTCGCTGAAGAACTGGCGCGAATCAGCAGAAATAATTTCTGTCTGAAATTGTTTAGCTAATTCTAGACTTAATGATGTTTTGCCCACGGCAGTAGGCCCTGTAATAATGATGAGAGTTTTATCAGATTTTATCATCATCAAATACTTCACCGGATTCCTCAATGAATCCACTATCAATATCAGCGTCAGAATATAGTCCAAGACTGTCATCTTCTTCTTTTATTTCTGACTCATTTTCAATATAAATACCCTCTTCGTCGAATTCAGATGGTATGCGGGAAGAAGAAAAAGTACCAGTTTTTGGAATTATACCTGATTTACGTACACACCTTGGATATTTAACTTTTTTATCGGAAGGAATTATTTTGCAGAGTTCAACGTAGAACTCATACATATTCAGAAAATCATAAACATATATCAATCGTTGATGAGGATCGTTAATATATTCTGCCAGTTTACACTTACTCATAATTAAAGGCGCATTCTCATTTTCGCCTTCTTCACTCATGTCTTCAAGAGTAATCTCTTTTTTTCTATTCCATTTGCTATCACAGATAAAGAAAGATGCCAGTTCCTTTCCATCGAAATCAACAGATTGAAAAATGGCTTTATGAAAATCTTCAAATGTACTGCTGGCCATTATTTCAATATCCCTGTAAAAATCATCAACATCTTCAATTAGTATTCTAAATCTGTATACGTGCATATTGTTTAGGTTTTAATAAATTGTTATGCAAAAATAATTTTTTATTTAATTGGTATAAAGATAGAGTTATTTTTTTCAAAAATCAAGTGAAATTATATTTTTTTTATTTGCCAGGTTTTAGTCCGATTTTTGCTCCTTCTTTCAACATTAGTTCTTCTGCTTCTTCAAAATTATTGCCAATAACGCCGTCTAATATAGCTTCTCTGATAGCAGTTTTGATAATGCCAACTTTTTTACAGGGTACAATATTAAATATTTTCATAATATATTCTCCGGTAATAGGCGGTTGCCAATTACGAATTTTATCTTTTTCTTCAATTTCTTTCAGCTTCACCCGAACCAGTTCAAAGTTCTTCATAAACTTTGAAACTTTCAATGGGTTCTTAGATGTAATATCAGCTTCACATAAAACCATCAGATCATCTATATCATTTCCTGCTTCAAAAAGTAACCTTCGAACTGCAGAATCTGTCACTACATCTTCAGAAAGGGCTATTGGGCGTAAATGCAATAAAACCAACTTCTCAACATATTTCATCTTTTCATTTAATGGCAATGCCAGTTTCCTGAATATAGAATGGATCATTTTACTGCCAGCAAATTCATGTCCATGAAAAGTCCAACCAGCTTTTTGTTCGAACTTTTTTGTAGAAGGCTTACCAATATCATGAAGCAAAGCAGCCCAACGAAGCCACAAGTTATCAGATTTTACAGAAACATTATCAACAACTTCAAGTGTATGATAAAAAATATCTTTGTGTCCTTTGCCCGAAATTATTTCCGTTCCTTTCATAACAGCCATTTCAGGGAATATAATTTGAAGCAGTCCTGATTTATTCAACAGCGTAAATCCAACTGAAGGTTTTGATGAAAGCAGTATCTTATTTAATTCATCACAAATTCTTTCTTTTGAAATAATACTGATTCTTTCCCTCGTTTTTGCAATTGCATTGAAAGTTTTTTCTTCTATCTTGAAATTAAGTTGTGCAGCAAATCTAATAGCCCGCATCATTCTTAGCGGGTCATCGGAAAATGTTATAACCGGATCAAGAGGTGTGCGTATTATTCCATTTTTAATATCCTTAAGACCATCGAAAGGATCAATCACTTCTCCGAAGTTTTCTATTTTTAAACTTATAGCAAGAGCATTAATGGTAAAATCCCTTCTGTTCTGATCATCTTCTACGCTTCCATCTTCAACAACGGGTTTCCTTGAATCGCTACGATATGATTCCTTCCTTGCTCCGACAAATTCAATTTCCAAATCATTTGTGCGAATCATTGCAGTACCAAAATTTTTAAAAACTTTTACTATTACAGCGGGACCCATGCTTTTAGCGACCTCATTAGCAAGGTTGATACCGCTTCCGATAACAACAATATCAATATCATTATTTGGGCGATTAATTATCTTATCTCTGACAAACCCTCCTATAACATAAGCTTCCAAACCAGCGCGAACTGAAATTTTTGAAATAAGATTTAATATGGGAAGTTCGATATCGAGTATCAATTGTATTGCTTTTATTTTCTTACCACTTCATATTCGCCATTGTCATGAAGCTTTATTATAGTAGAAGGTTTAAGCTGTTTTATTTTACTATGGTCCAGGTCAACAACATAATCAACAGACTTAATAATCTTTTCGGAAATATTGCTGAACATTAAAGGAGTGGTTTCTCCTGATATATTTGCCGATGTTGACACTATCGGTTTGCCAAACAAAGTGATCATTTGATCACAGAATTCATCTTTAACTATCCTTATAGCTATACTATTATCCGGACTGATTAGATTTTCAGCAAGGTTCCTAGCTTCAGGATAGATAATAGTAGTAGGCTGATCGATTTTGCTTATCAGGTCCCATGCTATCTCGGGTATATTGTTAACATATTCTTTCAGCATATCAGAATCGTTAACAAGAATAATCATTCGTTTATCTTCCTTGCGTTTTTTAATTTTAAATATTCTCTCCACAGCTTTTGGGTTAGTGGCGTCACAGCCCAAACCCCAAACGGTATCTGTAGGATACAGAATAATACCGCCTTTTGCAAGGACATTAACGGAATTACAAATTTCTTCAAACATGGCAATAATCGTTTAAAATATCTAACAATTTCTTTGTTTGAATTGTGTATGCGCAATTAAAGTGCTTTTCAGGACATGATTCCTTACCGTGAACCCCGCAAGGCTTGCAGGTTAGTTTTTCTTCGGTTTCAATAACAAATGAAACATCAGACAGAGGTCCAAAGCCAAACCCGGGCAAAGTTGAACAATAAATAGCTGTTACAGGAGCATTTGTTGCAGATGCAATATGCATGGGCGCTGAATCATTAACAAAGTTCATTTTCGCATTCTTCATATAGGCAGCCGTTTCCATTAATGTTAACATGCCTGCAAGATTGTATGATTTTTTATGCCCCGATCTAGTTATTATTTCCCTGCATAAATCCTTATCATTTTTATCTCCGATAAAACAAACAGCTATTGATTTATCAACATTTTTTAAAAATTCAATCCATTTTTCTGAAGGATATTGCTTGGTAAACCATACAGACGCAGGTGCAATGCAAATAAAATTCTTTAAATCTTTCTCCATATATTTTTCATCGTCAAATATGGACGGGTAAAGTCGTGGCATGAAGCGTTTTATCTCTCCATATTCTTCCACAAGAGCAAGATTCCTGTCAATTTCATGCAGCCCGGCATGGTCCTGATCAAGTATATGTTTAACTCTTTTGCTGTAAAAGATCGAAAGCGGATTTTTATCAAAACCTATAGTGCGCCTCGACCTGGATAAAACAGTGATAAGACCTGAATTAAAAAAGCGATGAAGATTGATTACAAGATCATACTTATTTTTCCTGACTTCCTTTATAACCCCGTAAAGATGCCTGATCTTCTTTTCTTTTTTATTCCAATAAATACAATGCTTGATATAAGGGTGATTATTGAAAAGCTTTTGATTGCCTTTTCTTATCATGAAATCAATTTCCGCATAAGGAAAAACATGATGCAGCTTTTCGGCAATAGGTGTTGCCAGAATAACATCGCCAATAAAAGCGGTTTGAATAATAAGTATTTTCTTTAATTCTTTCCTCATATCAACTTGCAAAGGTATAATTAATGCAGGTGTTTTATTAAATAATGAATAAATTATTTTTCATGGGTAATTGTTAATTGAAAGGAATTATTGTAAATAAATAATTTCTATCACTCAGTTCTGATAAACTTTATTTCCACAGAAGCCAGTTTCTTCAGATTTTCATAAATATAAGAAGATTCGTTTTTCCTAACCTTAAAAACCACCTTGCATTTAAGGGCGAAATCAGTGGAGAGGATTTCAAGCTTTTTATCTTTCAGTAATTTCATCACATCATTCATTGCGGGGTAATCGTAGGTAATTTCATACATATCGTTTACCGTTTTTGTAATAATGGCAGCTTTATTAAGTGCATCAAGCGTTACTGATTTATA
>JBEKEO010000113.1:0-9364 GCA_050013795.1 Bacteroidales bacterium | reverse complement strand
CATCAGGGAGCAATTGCATTATTGAAAGCATACGCACTCCGGGCGAAGTGGAAGCATTGAAAAGTAAAGGAAACTTTTATCTTTTTGCTATTGATGCCCCTGCTGCCATACGCTATGAAAGGATACAGCAAAGAAGATCAGAGACGGATAATGTTACTTTCGAAACTTTCCTTGAAAATGAAAAACGTGAAATGCAATCAACCGATCCAAACAAGCAAAATATTTCCAAATGCATAGAGCTGGCTGATTATCTTTTCGAGAATGATGAAACAATGGAAGAATTGCAGGAAAAGGTAGATGCTGTTATTACTTATATTTTAAAAGATTAATAGAAAATCATTATGAGCGAAGAAAAATACATACGCCCGAGCTGGGATGAATATTTCATGGAAATTGCAAACACCGTCGCTAAGCGCGCTACCTGTGATCGTGGTCGCAGTGGTTGTGTTATTGCGCGCGACAGGCAATTGCTGGTTAGCGGTTACGTTGGTTCTCCAAAAGGCTTGCCGCATTGCGATGAAGTTGGTCATCAGTTTAAAAAGATGATTCATGAGGATGAATCCGTAACACAGCATTGCGTAAGAACTGTTCATGCAGAACAGAATGCTATTTGTCAGGCAGCTAAACTTGGAATTTCATTGCAGGGTGCAACACTGTATTGCCGCATGACTCCCTGCCGCACCTGCGCCATGCTTATCATCAACTGTGGTATTGTTCGCGTGGTTTGCGAAAAAAAATATCATGCTGGAACCGAATCAGAAGAGATGTTTAAAGCAGCAAAAGTTAAGATTGAGTTTGTAAATGACGAAGTATTAAAATACGATAAACAATAGGGTTTATTGATTATAGGCAGGAAGTTTAAAAAACCTTATTGCATTTTTTGTAGTTGTTTCCGCTACTTCATCCAAAGAACAATTTCTAAGTTGAGCAATGAATTCAGCAATGTTCTTAATATAAGCGCTTTCATTCCGTTTACCCCTGAAAGGAACAGGAGGAAGATAAGGTGCGTCCGTTTCAAGTAAAATATATTCAAGGGGAATTTCTTTCACCACTTTTGCCAGACCGGAATTTTTATAAGTTACTACGCCTCCTATGCCAAGCATAAATCCTTTATTTGTAAGGTAAATGGCCTGCTCCAAGCTTCCGGGGAAACAATGAAATACTGCTTTTATTCCACTATAATTTTTGTCGTTTAAAATTTGAATGATCTCATTCAATGCATTCCTGCTATGAATTATAACCGGAAGATCATATTCTTTTGCCCATAAAAGCTGGGATTTAAATGCTTCTATTTGTTCGTTGACAAATGTTTTATCCCAATATAGATCAATACCTATCTCGCCTATTGCAACAAACTTCTCTTTTCCAAGCCAGGGTTTCATTAATTCAAGTTCGCTTTTATAATCCTCTTTTACAGATTCGGGATGAAGTCCGATAGCAGGGAAACACTTATCTAGATATTTCCCACATAAATCCAACATTGGAACAATAGAAGTACTATCAACGTTCGGAATAAGCATGTATTTTACTTCGGCTGTAAATGCTCTATTAATGACATCCTGTATATCCGTGTTGAATTCTTCTGCGTAAAGATGGGTATGTGAATCTATCAATAACATAAAGCAAAAATAAAACAATAAAAAGACTTTGCTGATATTAAGGTAACAATTAATTAAAGATAATTTAACATTCATACTTCTTGTTCTGTTAACATTCTCATGGATTATTTATATTTTTGTAAAAATTTCCTCTTGAAAAAATTTCTTATCATCAGGTTCAGTTCTATCGGAGATATTGTATTAACAACTCCGGTTATCCGTTGTGTAAAACAGCAGGTAAAGGATGTGGAGCTGCATTATCTTACCAAGGAATCGCATGTGCCCATTCTGCAAAACAATCCTTATATTGACAAGATACACACCATTAAAAAAAGCGTGTTGCCGCAGATGCAGGAATTGAAAGATGAGCATTTCGATTTCATTATTGATCTGCATAACAGCATCAGGTCAACATCAACCATACTGCACCTTGTAAGGCCATTTAATGCTTTGAAAAAGCTTAATATCCGCAAGGAACTTTATGTGGCTACCAAGATCAACCTGATGCCCCATCATGTACATGTGGTCGACCGCTACTTCAACGTAGTGGAATCATTAGGCGTAATGAATGATGGCAAAGGCCTGGATTATTTTCTTTCAAAAGATGAAGAAGTTGAATTGACTGATTTTCCAGAAACACATCGTAATGGCTTTATTGCTTTTGTCATAGGCGGAAAACATACCACTAAACGAATGCCCGATAACAAAGTGATTTCACTTTGCACCAAGATAGATCGTCCCATTATTCTTTTAGGAGGACCAGAAAACAGGGAGACAGGCGAACTGATAAAAAGCGTTGCAGGAGAAAAGGTTTACAACGCCTGTGGTATTTATTCCCTTAACCAGTCGGCATCTATTATAAAACAGGCAAAACAGGTTATTTCAAATGATACAGGACTGATGCATATTGCTGCCGCTTTCAATAAACCTCTCATTTCTGTGTGGGGCAATACTGTTCCTGCTTTCGGGATGTATCCTTATTATCCTAAAGAGTCCGAACACAATTCACATATTGTTGAAGTGAAAGACCTTTCCTGTAGACCGTGTTCTAAATTAGGATTTGATAAATGCCCCAAAGAGCATTTTAAATGCATGAACCTCCTCGATGAAAAAGAAATAGTTTCAGCCATTCACTGGGATTAGATCAAAAAAGGATTTGTTGTTTTCTCATGACCAATGGTCGTTCTTCCGCCATGACCTGTAAAAACTATGGTATCGTCCGGCAGAGTAAATAATTTATTTTTAATGCTTGATAACAGCAAATCATAATTTCCTGTCGGGAGATCAGTGCGACCTATGCTGCCATAAAAAAGCACATCGCCTACGATGACAAACTTATCCTTTTCACAGTAAAAACAAACACTGCCATTGGCATGACCGGGAGTATAAATTACCTTTAATTCGGATTGTCCGAATTTAATAATATCCCCGTCATTAATGTAAGATGACGGATCGATAGTATCGCCGATATCAAAGTTAAAGGAAGCTCCATACGTTTTTGCCGACTGTATAAACTGCATGCCTTCTTTGTGAATGGTAAGGGGTATATTATACTTTTCGCTTACAAACTTATTTCCGGCAATATGATCCACATGCGTATGCGTATTAAGCAAACGGACAGGCTTAAGATTTTTCTTTTCAATATATCCGGTCAGTTCATTTTCTTCATCCCGACCCATGCATCCGGCATCAATAATAATACATTCGCCACTTTCATCGTAAAGCAAATAAGTGTTTACCTGTATAGAATTAAATACAAATTTTTTAATGGCAGTCATATTTATAAAAATTGTTAAATACAAAGGTATCAATAATGATAAAACCCGAAATCAAAAATTATTTGTAACTTAGCCATCCCGTTTCGAACACAATAAATATTGCCAAGCTGCGTTAATTTCAGTTGTATTTTGAATAACCGTCGTACATATTATCTCTCAGGAATCTTTTTGTTGCTGTTAATGGTGGCTGCTACTATGCCTGTTTTTTCACAATTTTACAACGGCGACCAACTTACTTTCGGGAAAAACAGGGTGCAATACGTCAATAATTTCTGGACATTTTACAAGTTCAATAAATTTGATGTTTATTTTTATACGGGGGGCAAGCCTCTTGCTATTTATACCGCAAAATATGCCGAAAGCTGCGTTTCTTCCATTGAAAAAAAGTTGGATTATAATATAGAGAATAAGATACAGTTTGTTGTTTTTAACCGTCTTTCCGATCTAAAACAAAGCAATATAGGCCTGGTAAGCGATGAACAATATAACATCGGCGGTGTAACTCATATTGTGGGTTCAAAAGTATTTATTTATTATGATGGCAGCCATGTGAACCTTGAAAAACAGATTAAAGCCGGAATTGCCAATGTTGTGCTGAACGAATTAATTTATGGTAATAAAATTACCGCTAAAATTAAAAATTCAACCTTGCTAACATTGCCCGACTGGTATTTGAACGGGCTTATTTCCTACCTTTCAGAAGACTGGAGCGTGGAACTTGATAATTATGTAAAAGACGGCATCCTCAATAAAAATTACGAAAAGTTTAACAGACTTTCTGGCACTGATGCTGTTTATGCAGGCCATTCCATTTGGAAATATATTGCCGATAAATATGGTGAAGATAAAATTTCGAATATTATCTATATGACCAAGATAAGTAGAAGCGTCGAAAGCGGCTTTCTATATGTGCTTGGGACTTCTTTTAAATCGTTCACCCGCGATTGGTATAATTATTACGATAAAAAATATTACGACTATGATAAGGAACAGAGTTTGCCACAAGGCTCGAAATTAGTGAAGAACAAAAAAGCAGATAAAGTTTTCGATCAACTGAAGATAAGTCCTGATGGTAACTATGCAGCGTATGTAACTAACCAGATCGGTAAAAGCAAAGTGTACTTGTATTCTTTTGACAAAAAGAAGAAAAAGAAAATTAGGAGGTTTGGTTATAAACTTGATGATAAAACAGATTATTCCGTTCCTATTATTGCCTGGCATCCGCAGAGCAAACGTCTTGCCTTTATGACCGAGAAGAAGGGGAAAATTCTTCTTTTTTATTATAACCTTGATGATAAAAGTTATGAAAAAACAAGGATATTTGATTTTCAGAAAGTCCTCGATTTTTCCTATTCCCAGAATGGAAAATTATTAGCTATGTCTGGTGTAATGAACGGGCAGAACGATATATTTGTTTATAATCTTGGCGCGCATACCTATGAACAGCTTACTAAAGACATATATGATGACCGTAACCCCGTATTTATCAATAATTCAAAGGATATTATTTTCAGCTCCAACAGAACAAACGATACGATTAAATCACCATCAAGGGATTCGACAACAATAGCTGATTCAAAACAGGATCTTTTCCTTTATGATTATGCGCATAAAAGTAAAATACTCCACAGGCTTACCAACACACCTTTGGCCAATGAAACTAAACCGGTAAACCTGGGCGATAATTATTTCAGCTATCTGAGTGACCAGAATGGAATAACTAACCGCTGCACTGCAAGATTTGATAGTGCAATTGATTTTATTGATACGGCAACCCATTATAGGTTTTATACTACTGTTTTCCCTCAAACCAATTACTCAAGAAGCGTTTTTGATTATGATGCATGTCAGAATGCGGGCAAATGTGGCGAAATCATTTACAATAAAGGATTATATCAGGTTTTTATGAGTGATTTGCCCCAATTAAACAACCTTACAAAAACCGAGTTAAAGAATACTCCTTATATGGATGAATATCTGAAAGCAAAAAGCATTAAAGAAACTGCCATTATCGATAACAAAGAAAAGACAAAAACAAAGGGAACTGGCAATACAACAAATAAAAATAAAGCAAAATCCGCTCCCGATACAACAAAATTTGTTCATAAACATTTTTCAACTATTCACACAGGAGATACTGCTCAGGCGAAAAACAAAGTAGATATCAACAACTATTCTTTTAAAAAAGACAACGAAACTGTTAAAAATGAAAAATATCAAGAAAATAAAAAGCAGGATACGATTACTTCAAAAAAGACCGATACCACCAAAATAAAAGTTGTAAAGAAACCGGATTTTATCCTGCCGATTCAGCGAAATTACGATGTTGAATACACCATCGATCAACTTGCCGGACAGATTGATTTTAGTTTTATGAACGACGAATACCAGCCATTTACAAATGAAGGGGCACCGATATATCTCAATTCCGGCTTTGACCTGATGTTCAAAGTTGGCGTTACCGATCTGCTTGAAGATTACCGCATAACTGGTGGCATAAGTTTCCCGATTAACTTGGGCGGCTCCGAATATATGCTTAGTATCGAGAACCTAAAAAAGCGCCTTGACAAGCAACTTATTTTTCACAGGCAAACGGTTGAAAATACAATTGACAGTATTCATGTAGTGAAAGACGCCACAAATGAAGTGTTATATGTCTTGAAATGGCCTTTTAGTGATATATTGGCATTAAAAGGCACGGGGCTTGTCAGAAACGACAGAACAGCTTTCCTTGCCACCGACATAAATAGCCTTCAACGACCGAATATTTATACTACCTGGGGCGGATTAAAAGCCGAACTGACTTTTGATAACACTATCACCAAAGGGTTGAATCTTTATTACGGTACGCGTTGGAAGATGTTTGCCGAAACATACAGGCAAATAAACAATCAAGACAAACAAATATATGTTCTTGGCTTTGATTACAGGCATTATCAAAAGATAAGCAGAACATTTATCTGGGCTAACCGTTTTGCTGCAAGCACTTCATTCGGCACGCAGAAGCTCGTTTATTATATGGGAGGCGAAGATGGATGGATATTCCCACATTTCGACAATAATATTAATGTAGCTACCGACCAGAACTATGCTTTCCAAACGCTGGCAACGCCTTTGCGAGGGTTTGATCAAAATATTCGTAATGGGAATAGTTTTGCTGTGATAAATTCCGAATTACGTTTTCCTATCTTCCGTTATTTTATAAATCACCCCCTGAAATCTGGTTTCTTCAATAATTTCCAGATAGTTGCTTTTGGAGATATAGGCACTGCATGGAATGGCCCAAATCCCTATTCCGATAAAAATGCTTTGTACACAAACACTGTAGAAAACGGACCTATAATAGTTATTATAAAAAACCAGATTGAACCGATAGTTGGAGGGTATGGATTTGGGCTTCGTTCAAAATTGCTTGGGTATTTTATAAGGGCAGATTGGGCTTGGGGTGTTGAAAACGGTGCGGTTATTCCAAAGGCTAAATTTTACCTTTCACTTGGCCTCGACTTTTGATCAGTTATAGATATGATGACTCTGCCCGAACTGAAAGATAAAATAAAATTGCGTTCAACTGAATATCTGCAGGAAATTATTTCCATTCGCAGGCATTTGCATGCTTATCCCGAACTGGGATTCCGGGAATACAATACTTCCGATTATATTGCAACACGTCTTAGCGATTATGGAATTTCTTTCAGGCAGGGTATCGCAAAAACCGGAATTATAGGTATTATAGAAGGTATTCAACCCGAAACTAAAGTTATTGCACTACGTGCCGATATGGATGCCTTGCCCATTCACGAAAAAGAAAATAAAGAATATCGTTCCTGCACCGATGGAGTAATGCATGCCTGCGGACACGATATTCACATGGCCTGCTTGCTTGGCGCAGCTAAAATCCTGAATGAATTGAAAAGTGAGTTCAACGGAACCATTAAACTTTTTTTTCAGCCTTCAGAGGAAATGTTTCCCGGCGGCGCTCTTGCCATGATCAATGAAGGGGCGCTTGAAAATCCCACTGTACAGAATGTGTTCGGTCAGCATGTCCTTCCCCAACTGGAAACTGGAAAAATAGGACTGAAAGCAGGGAAATACATGGCATCTACCGATGAGATATATCTTACTGTAAAAGGGAAAGGCGGGCATGCCGCTACTCCTGAATTGGTGATTAACCCACTTTATATCGCTTCCGCAATCCTATTGGAACTCGAAAAAGAATTTAATAATAACAAACCCCAGGATTCCCATTCTGTGCTTGCTTTCGGCAGGATCATTGGTGAAGGAAGAACGAATATCGTTCCTGATGAAGTCACCATTGACGGAACTATACGCGCTTTCGATGAAACTTGGAGGATAAAAGCACATGAAATTATTTTATCAGTAGCTACTGCTGTAGCTAAAAATATGAAGGGCTCTTGTGATGTGAACATAGCAAAAGGATATCCTTTCCTTGTAAACGATGAAGCACTTTCGCTTCAAATAAAACAATTAGCTATAGAATACCTAGGAGCTGAGAATGTTGTGGATTTAGAAATGCGACTTACAGCAGAAGATTTTGCCTATTTTTCGCAAACGGTTCCTTCCTGCTTTTACAGACTGGGAGTAAGAAACGAAGAAAAAGGAATTACTTCCAACATACATACATCCACTTTCGATGCCGATGAAAACTGCATGCGTACCGGTATGGGCCTAATGGCATGGATTGCAATTAATCAATTGAAATAGTATATTCCTTGATTTAGGTCGTTTAAATTATTTCCAAGTCAATCAAGGTTAACTTGCTGTCAAATCTACGTTCTGCAAAAAAACCATTGTATTACTTTCATGTGGTTATTTTTTTGTTTTTAAAGGTCACCTGTAATACGCCATAAATAATCATTTTCAGTAGTTGTGAATTATATTGCTTATGGCTATTTCATTTAATATTGTACTTTTGCACGCAATGGAAAACATCAGGAATTTTTGCATCATCGCACATATTGACCACGGGAAAAGCACGCTGGCTGACCGTTTACTCGAATATACCGAAACTGTCAGTACACGCGAATTACAGGAGCAACTGCTCGATGATATGGATCTGGAAAGGGAACGCGGCATCACTATAAAGAGTCATGCAATACAGATGAACTATGAACACAATGGTAAGAAATACAAATTAAACCTAATTGATACTCCGGGACACGTAGATTTTTCTTATGAAGTCTCCCGTTCAATTGCTGCCTGCGAGGGGGCATTGCTGGTTGTAGATGCAGCGCAGGGAATAGAAGCACAAACCATCTCCAATCTTTATCTTGCCCTCGATCATAATCTTGTCATTATCCCGGTTCTAAATAAAATGGATCTTCCCAGCGCCATGCCCGAAGAAGTGAAAGACCAGATAGTAGATCTGACAAGCTGTAACAGGGATGATATTCTTCTTGCAAGCGGCAAAACAGGTTATGGCGTTTATGAAATCCTTGATGCCATTATCGAAAGGATACCGTCACCAAAAGGAGATAAAGACAAGCCATTACAGGCGCTGATCTTTGATTCTGTTTTCAATTCTTATCGTGGTATCATTGCTTATTTCCGTATATTCAATGGGCAAATAAGTAAGAACGATAAAGTGAAGTTTGTAAATACAGATAAGGAATACAATGCGGATGAGGTGGGAATACTGAAACTTGAAAAAGAAGCGTGTAATACCATATTTGCCGGTGATGTAGGATATATAATTTCCGGAATTAAAGATGCCCGCGAAGTAAAAGTGGGCGATACTATTACGCATGTCGAAAACCCTTCTACTGAAATCATAAAAGGTTTTGAAGATGTTAAACCAATGGTTTTTGCAGGTATTTATCCTGTTGAAACAGACGATTTTGAAGAACTGCGTATAGCAATGGGAAAGCTTCAGCTTAATGATGCTTCACTTACATATGAACCTGAATCTTCAGCAGCGCTTGGATTTGGTTTTCGTTGCGGATTTCTTGGTATGCTCCATATGGAAATTAT
>JBEKEO010000112.1:0-9396 GCA_050013795.1 Bacteroidales bacterium | reverse complement strand
AAATAACAAATAAAATATACCACCAGCAATAAAACAAGATTGTGTTCCTTGCGAATAAAAACATCCTGCAGTTACACCCATAACTATTGCTAAATAGGTAAGATGATTGGGTGTGATTTTAGTGCGGTAAATTGATTTTACCAGAACAAATGCAAGAGGCCGATACAAAGCGAGGTCGAAGATTTCTTCGACCTCTTTCATTTTAAGTGATTGTTTGTACTCCTTTATCCAACTCATTTTACAGGGTTATCCAACAGGTATGCTTTAATCATATTCATCAGGCTGGCGTTTTGTTCCTGTGTACCAATAGTAACCCTGATATGACTGAAAAGCCCGTCTTCATTCATAAACTTGACTATCATATCACGCTCGGTGAGATATTTCTTTAAGCTTTCTTTTATTTCTGTTGGTATCTTCACTAAAATAAAATTGGAATATGAGCGGTATGCTGTGAAGCCGGGTAATTTATTGAATTCAGTGAAGTACATATCCATATCATTATTCATTTTCTTGCACATCTCTGCATAATATTCAGTCGAATTGAGCGCAGCAATGGCAATTCTTTCGGAAAGACGATTGAAACCGAGGTACCGTGCGCTGAACAAACTGAACTGCTCATGATTCTTCCCCATTAATGCGAACCCGATTCGTAATCCTGCCAAACCATAATACTTTGAAAATGTACGTATGATCAATACATTGGGAAACTCTTCAATTATTTCGCGAAGGTGCGAGTTGTCCTTATTGTAAAACAACGTATAGGCTTCGTCGATAACCACCACGGTATCTTTCATTTTCCTGAGGATCATCTTCATTTGTTCTATCTCAAGACGGTTGCCCGTAGGGTTGTTTGGCGAACTGATAAGAACAAGTTTAGGTTTATGTTCCATGTATATCTTCATCATGCCATCAATATCATAATGGAATGAATCTTTCCCTTCAACAATAGGATATTCAACCTTTACGCCAAGAACTTCATCGGAAATTTTTTTATAATACCACCACGAATAGGAAGGTATCATTATTTTATCGCCTTTGTGAATGTAGCAATGCACAGCTTGTTTCAATATATCTTCACCGCCAAAACCAAGAATAACGCTTTTTTCGCTTACCTCAAATTCGTCGGCCAGGCGCTGGGTTAACCTGCTTTTAATACCTTTTGAGAAATCGCGCGAATATTCGCTGAGTTTTTTGATATTATGTTTTTTAAGGGCTTTAAAACATGCAGGCGCCGGACCATATTGATTTTCGTTACGGTCGAGATAGGTGATCTTTTTCTTTTCTTTAGTCATATTATTTAAATCCTTTGCAAAAATAAATTGAACTCTTTTAAAAAAGAGAGGCTTCAAATTTACTTATAGTATTTGAATAAAAGTTATATAAATAGAAAATATTCATGCTTTAAACTTTAGGATAAAAAATAAAAATGTTTTCATTTAATCCATCCTTTTTGTTTATACCAGGCAATGGTTTCAGTTAAGCCCTGCTCCAGGGTATAATTGGCTTTAAAGTTTATATCATCGGTTAATGGCGAAATAGTACATGCCCAGTTAGCAGCCGAAAATTCCTTTATTTTTTCGGTATTTATTACCGTAGCTTTTCCTGTAATTCTTGCCATGCTTCCCGAAATACCGGCTATTATTTTTGCCACAGCAATGGGAATATATATCCTGTGAATGCGTTTTTGCATTATCCGGGCAATTAAATCACTCATTGCTGTTTTACTGTAAACATTGCCATCGGAAGCCATATAGGTTTTGTTGATAATGGAAGATTCCAGTAAATTGAATAGTAAATGTGATAAATCCTTAACATAAATGAACGACAAGGCTTGTTCATGCCTGCCAATCATCAAATCAATATGATGGTTAATCAGTTTAACTAATTCCAGAAAATCTTTATCTGCGGGGCCGTAAACAGCAGTGGGACGAACAATGATATATGGGATATTCGTCTGTTCAGCAATATATTTTTCAGAAGCCAATTTACTTAAGCCATAATTTGTAATGGGATCAGCAACATCGGCTATTGAAATAGGAGAGGAGATATCAGCATTGCCGGGGCCTGCAGCCGAAAGACTGCTGATATAGATAAACTTCAATGGAACATGATTGCCTGATGATATAGCCTCTATAAGGTTTTTAGTGTATTGAAAATTGATTTCAAAAAAGCTATTCTTCTTTACGGATTTTGTTATGCCGGCATTATGGATGATGTAATCGAATTCAGGCACCGAATTAATTCTAGATTGAAGTTCTTCTTTATTTGCAAAATCGATTTCAATAAATTTTACGGCTTTATTTTTCAGATGGTCAATTTTACTGCTTTTCCTGATAGCTGCATACACCTCGTAGTTTCTTTTCAAAGCTTCTTCAATAAGAAAATTCCCAATGAAACCACTGGCGCCAGTAATTAAAATTTTTTTCAAGAATATTATATTGCTTTAGAGTATGATCTCCGTACCATGTGCTGGCGTGCTTCGTAGCCGTTGGTAAACATCAGGAAAGAGCGTTTGTTTTCTTCCAGAACAGAACTTGAAATGGCAATTTTTACGTCATTATCAATAAACGTTTGCATCATATCAGCATAGAACAAGGCAGGGATGCCTTTAGTTTTATATTCATCTTTTACAGCCTGTATGAGCAAATCAGAAGTGTCATTCTTTTTCATTGCCCGCAAAATATGAATAAATCCAAAGGGAAAAAGCTTGCCTTTTGCTTTCATAAAGGCCTTTGATAAGGATAAAAAGCATAAGCCAAAACCAACAACGTCATTATTATTATCGATGACAAATTTTATGTATTTGGGATTTATCATGGAAAAATATTGGTCGATGTAGTATTTTATTTGCCTTTCGGTAAGAGGAACAAAGCCGTATAAATGTCTCAATGCCTCATTATACACAAGAAACATCTGATGTGCATAAGGCAATATATCTTTAGCTTTCTTGAAATTTAAAATCTTTAAATTATATTTTTGTTTAACAAGTTCAGATATACGTTTAACCTTATCAGGAATCTCATCAGGTACTTTTATCTCATATTGTATCCAGTCCACATCTTTTGCGAAACCAAGCTTTTCTATATGCACAGGATAATAAGGATAGTTATAAATAACTGTCTGTGTCGAAATTTCTTCAAAACCTTCCACTAACATTCCTTCCAGGTCCATGTCAGTAAACCCCATCGGACCTATTATTTTAGTCATTCCCTTCAACTTGCCCCATTCCTCAACTGTCTTAATCAAAGCTGATGAAACTTCAGTATTCTCAATAAAATCAATCCACCCGAAACGGACTGTCATTTCGTTCCAGATCTCATTGGATTTATTATTTATAATGCCTGCAATTCTTCCAACTATTTTATTGTTTTCGTATGCAAGCCAATACTTGGCCTCACAAAAATCGAAAGCGGGATTCTTAGCAGGAGAGAGAATTGATCTTTCAGAAAAATGAAGCTGAGGAACTCTGTATTTATTGCCTTTATAAAGTTTGTCAGGAAATTTAATAAATTCTGATAACTGTCTTTTAGTAAGTACTTCAATTATCCGAATCATATTTCTAAGCAGAGTGGGTTAAAAGCGGAACATTAATCTTTTGAGCTACTTTAAACATTTTATCGATAGCAAAATCAAGTTGTTTCTCAGTATGTGTGGCCATGAGAGAAAAGCGGATTAATGATGCCTCGCTTCTTACAGCAGGTGATACAACAGGATTTACAAATACACCTTCCTGGAATAATAGATTAGTGAATTTGAATGTTTTAGCATCATCCCTTATGTATATAGGAATAATAGGAGTTTCAGTTGGGCCTATATCAAATCCTTTTGCTTTAATATTGTCGATAGCGTACTTGGTCAAATGCTTTAATCTTAAAATTCTTTCAGGTTCATTTTTTAAGATTTCCAGAGCCGCTAAAGTACTTGCAGCAGATGCAGGTGTAGTACTTGCGCTGAATATAAGCGAACGGGCAGTATGTTTAATATAATCGATAGTATCATGGTCAGATGCAATGAAACCGCCTAATGAAGCTAAAGATTTGCTGAATGTTCCCATCATCAGGTCTACTTTATCAGTAAGACCAAAATGAGAGGCAGTGCCTTTCCCCTGATCGCCCAAAACACCTAATCCATGGGCGTCATCAACCATAATGTTAGCATTGTATCTCTCGGCTAATTCTGCAATAACAGGTAAGTTAGCAATATCGCCTTCCATGCTGAAAACACCATCAACAACTATAAGTTTTATGCCATCCTTGGGAAGAGATTGTAATAATCTCTCAAGGTCATCCATGTCATTATGTTTGTACTTGAAATTCTTTGCAAATGACAAACGTCCTCCGTCAATAATAGATGCATGGTCATATTCATCGAAAATCAAATAATCAGATCTACCGGCCAATGCAGATACAACACCAAGATTAACCTGAAAGCCTGTACTGAAAACAATTGCTGCTTCTTTTCCGACAAATTCGGCAAGTTTTTTTTCAAGTTCAACATGTATATCGAGGGTACCATTAAGAAATCTTGAGCCAGCACAACCAGTACCATATTTATCAATTGCTCTTTTGGAAGCTTCCTTAATAGCCGGATGATTTGTTAAGCCCAGATAGCTATTGGATCCGAACATTAATACTTTTTTTCTGTTAATTATCACTTCAGTATCCTGAGCAGATTCAATAGGTCGAAAGTAAGGATATAGTCCTGCAGCTTTAACTTCACTGCTTCTGCTACTTTTAGCATACAGTTTGACTTTATCCTTTAATTTATTTTCGTAATGTGCCATAATACTTAATTAAAATTAATTTTAGTAAAGCTTTTAATTTGATAAAAATATTATGCTTTTGCAAGTACCGGAAATTTTAGTGTTGCGAGATAAAACACGCCAAAGAAAATAGTATTGTAAAACAGATCGCCTAATAATTCGTTCATGAAGAAGGATATGCCCATTGTTCCATTATTCATAAAAGGCAGACCCGCAGCATAACATGTCATCAATCCATTCAAATTCTGAGAGTAGAATGGACTTCCTGCCCAAACGGTAAAGTTTGTAATAAGGAAAAACAAAACTGAAGATAATAATGATGCAAAAATGATCATATGGGTCTTAGTGTTCTTTGAAATATAGATTCCTAATACTACTGTTATTGCAAAAGATAAATATACAGGTACAATATAATTATGAAAGCCAATTATCAGGTCACTTAAAAGCATGGCTGTAATGGGAATAAGAAAGGCTAGCCATTTTTTGTTCAGTTTTGTGCCTCCAAATAAAGCAATTGCCGCTATGGGTGTAAAGTTAGGCCAATGAGGAATTAGCCTCATTGCTGCAGCTATAATTATTATCGAAATTGTACAAACGAGTCTTGGTGTAAAAGTATTCTTATTCATATATTAATTTTATGAGTTTTGTTATAAATTTTATATGGATTGCAAAAATATTAAAACATTTTAATTTATTGTTAAATTATTTAGCCAAATTATGTTTTTTTATTAATAATTGGGAAAAGCTTTAATTAATAGCACTCTAACTTCCTTATTGGATAAAACATTTACCATGAACGGGCTTTATTAACAATTGTTAATAAAGCCCGTTCATAATTTGTTTGTAACACTTAATCTCAAAAGTATTTGATGATGAATATTTGAAATATATATAAGAATCAGAAAGAATTATACCATTTATCTATAAAATATGGAGGAAAACTATTGTGAAAATACATAAAGCAGTCTTTGAAGAAGCATATAAAGGGCTTGCCAAAGTCGGTATTCCGATTGGAGCAGTTCTTGCTAAAAGCGATAAAATAATATGAGTGTTGCATAACCGGTGCATTCAGAATAGTAACCCTATCTTGCACGGAGAAATGAATTGTATGCAGAATGCTGGAAGACAGAAGAACAATATAGGGTATGAAATTATATACAACCCTTAGTCCATGCCATGATGTGTTTGGGAATAATAATTCAATTTAAAATAGAAAGAGTATTGATAGGAGATAACCTTAACTTTAATGGCAATATTGATTTTTTTGCGCAATTATGGTATTGAAGTAATACTTCTGAACGATGAACCCACTATCCTGATGATTAAGAAATTCATTAACGAGAACTATGAGCTGTGGAATTAAGATACTTCCGAATAAAATATTTCCTTAGTATTAGTATTTAATGTTAATTTTGCAAAATAATTTGAGTTGATTATGGCTTGGCTTTTTCTCGCAATCGGAATAGTTTTTGAAGTGTTGGGAACTGTCTATATGAAAATTGCAGATGGTTTCACTAAATTATGGCCATCGGTACTGGTTTTTGTATTTTACGGTTTGAGTTTAGTATCGCTGGTTTTTGTATTGAAGAAACTTGAAGTAAGCATTGCATATGCCATTTGGGCAAGTTGTGGTACTGCATTAATTGCTATAATCGGAATTATTTGGTTTAAAGAACCTGTTTCCGTAATAAAGATAGCTTCAATAACGCTTATAATCATTGGTATTATTGGTTTGGAAATGTTTGATTGATTTTTTTTCCTTGTTATTGTTTCTTAATGGCAAGATTTTTGTTTCCTTTGCACTTTATTTTTATTAAAATTTAATTTAATGAATATATTTCTTACAGGATCTACTGGATTTTTAGGGGGAGAAATACTTGTTAACCTTTCAAAGAGGCCAGAAGTAAAGAAAGTGTTTTGTCTTATCCGGGCAAAATCAGAAGATGAGTCATTATTTCGCCTAAAAAAGATATTTGCACTTCATAAAGATAATTTCGATGACAAGAGGATAATACCTATAATTGGAGATCTTACTGACCCTGAATTAACAAAGGTTTTATCACAGAATAAAAATCTTCGCGATATTAATATAGTGGTTCATTCGGCTGCAAATACTTCTTTCTCCCCAATCTATAATGAAATGGTAGAAAAGGTTAATATCCTTGGTCTTGAAAAAGTTTTACAATGGGCAAAAAACCTGAAAAACCTTAAAACATTTGAATATATTGGTACTGCAACAATTTGCGGCGAAGGTGTTAGTAATCGTATAGTTTTTGAAGATGAGTCGCCTAACCTTAATTCAAAGCATTTTGTGAAGTATACCTATACAAAAATGCTTGGCGAAATTTCAATTCATAATAATCTTCCTGAAAATAAAATATTGATTGCACGCCCTTCAATTATAATGGGCGATACTCGCACCTGGGTTCCACGTTCGTATGTTATTCTTTGGGCATTAGCTACGGGAAACCTGATGCGGCTTGTTCCCGTTAATCCTAAAGCTAATTTGGATATTGTTCCTGTTGATTATACGGCAAGAGCTATAGTGGAACTTCTTTTTGTGAAAAGAAACCATTCAATTTATCATATTTCATCGGGAACTGAGTGCATGACTAGTCCGATAAAGCTTACAAAAACTTTCGAAAATAATTTTACTGACAGGCCCCCTTTTAAATTTGTGAATATCGAAATGATCCAGCAAATGAAGAATTGGGCTAAAGGTCGCTTGCAACCTAATAACACTTTGTTTCAATACCCAGAATATCTTGAATATTGGGAAAGAATTTTCGATGATAAAGGTTCGTTAAGAATATTATTTGCAGGACTTGAACCTTATCTTAAGTTCATAGAATTAGGACAGATATTTGATAACACTAGACTTCTTAAGGATACAAATATGGGCAATCCCGAACCTGCACATGAATATATAAAGAGGTCTGTAAAATATTTGGAAAATATAGATGTTTTTGAAGGGGCACTTGATCCCTGAAAAAAAGAGCCGAGGAAACTCGGCTCTTTTTTTTATCTAAATGCTTTCCAGACTTTCAGGAATATCACCCAATGATTATTGACGTATGTAAGACCATAGTGGTTAAGTCCTTCTTTTGCTCCTTTCTTTACGAACTTAAATATATAGAAAGTGACATTATCGGCTAAGCGAGATGCTATAAGTTTGAAACCACCGAAATCCTTGACATTAACTTTTCCATCTTTTATTTCGGATTGTGTAGCGCTAACTACAATATAGTCAGTTTGAATTGATGTCGGACGAATGAAATCCTTCGATTTTTCAATTTGTGCATAAGCTTTAGAAATATAATCGAACGCTTTTTTTGCATCTGCTTCTTTTTTGAATAATGCCTTAGCATCTTCAAGAGTAGGTTTCAGATTTTCAGTAAGTGCAGCATAATCGGCACCTTTTACCATGAATTTTGCAACATGTTGTTTGGCATCATCAAGCGAACCCGGAACGGCTGTTTTAACAGTAGAATCGGTAGCATGAGTTTTAGTTGTATCACTTGCAGAGTTATCTTTTTTGCCATGACCTTTACAGGAAAAAAGTAGTATTGTTAAAGCTGTTGCAATTACGCAAAATGAAATTATTCTAAGTTTGTTCATTATATTCATCGTTATGAAATAAGTGAATAAGCTGTTGATTTGTTTTGTAAAAGTATAAAATTATTTAATTGGGATTTAATAATTTTGATTTCCTAAATGCTAAAGAACTCTTATGAAAAGAAATCTGATTATAATTATCACTGGCATTATGCTGATGGTTACACTGATAATTAATGCGCAGGATAATAAATTAAAACCGTATAACCCGCAGGCCAATGCAAAGGAAGATTTGAAGAAGGCTATTGCCAAAGCCGATTCAACAGGTAAAAATGTGCTTCTTCAGATTGGCGGCAACTGGTGCAAGTGGTGCCTGAGGTTTACAAAGTTTTGCGCCGATACTATGGCAATAGATACACTAATAAAGAACAATTACGTATTGTATCATTTGAATTACAGCACAGAAAACAGAAACCTTGACATAATGAAAACTCTTGATTTTCCTCAGCGTTTTGGATTCCCCGTACTGGTTGTGCTGAACAGGAAAGGAGTGAGGATACATACGCAAGACAGCGGACTGCTTGAAGAAAAGGACAGCTATAACAAGGACAAGATAATTGAATTCCTGAGCAACTGGACACCCAGAGCGCTTAATCCAAAGAATTTCGAAAACAAATAAACCATGCAAAAGCAAATCCTTATACCCGCAATAACTTTAGCCATCATTCTTTCGTCGTGTATTGTATCGAAAAAGAAATATATGCAGCTGCAAGCGGATAAAAACAAAACCAGCGACAGTTTGGCAGCGCTTTCTTTGAAATATACCGACCTTACTAATAAGTTCGACAGCCTGATGAAACGATACAGGGACCTTGAAAAAAAGAATAAGGACCTGTTTGAAACATGCAAGGACGAACAAACCAAGCTTGATACGGAACTGCAACGCAAGACAAATGCATTAAGGGAAAGCAATAAAAAGATAAGCGATATGCAGGCGCTGATGGATAAGCAAAAAGCGGCAAGCGAAGAGCTTCTGGCGAAGATCAAGAATGCTTTGCTGGGCTTTAACAGCGACGAGC
>JBEKEO010000111.1:0-9408 GCA_050013795.1 Bacteroidales bacterium | reverse complement strand
TGACAGTTCAGTTTCATGTTGTGACTGTTCAGTTTCATGTTGCGACTGTTCAGTGTCGTGTTGTAACTGTTCAGTGTCGTGTTGTAACTGTTCAGTCTAATGCTGCTAATTTCCAATACCATTTTATTATCCTCCTTTTTTGCGGTATTGCTTTTAAATGTTATTATGTTACCTTTTGCTTTCATTGTTAAACTGTACGTTTTAGTGCTTGTTTCATTATGTATAAAAACGTTAATGTAAAATTACAACGCGAAAAAGCGAAAGCACGAAATATGGCAAAATATGCACGAATGGTAGCCCCCTGAGCACGAGTGGAGGCTGTTTGTGCACGAACGGTACCCTGATTTTAGCAAAAATTCAGGTCAAAGAGAGAGCTTTTCGTCACGTTTTTATGAAAACAGCCTGTTTTTTTATGTTTTGAATGCAAAAAGGATACCCATAAAAGAGTATTTGGAAATGAAGTTATTTTAGTAAGCTCATTCGGGCTTGGCGGGGAAATGAAATTTTTTCAGTTTATCAAGGAATTCATCAGCATATTCCCGTGAAATGCGTAAAATATACCCGCCGAACAGAATTTTATCTGCTTCTATAGTTGCATCCTTAAATATGCCTAAATAAACGATGTATTTCCTGTGAATTTTGCAAAAAGAATCACCGGGCAGCAACAATGCCAGGTTATGTATGCCAATCGGCGCAATCAAAGGCTTAATGGTATCCAGATAAAATAAGTTTTCCTGTTTCGGCAGCGGCAATTTCTGCGTGTTAGCAGCATTGGGGTTAAATAAAGGTTTAAAAGCATGGAAATAAATTTCGCTGTTATGACACAGTGATTCGCAAAAAAGGATATCATTTAGAAATAGAATGTTAAGCTTACCTTCGTAAGTAATGAATATCCTGTCGTCCATTATTTTTACTTCTTTTTTCATGGCTTTGAAGTTTTAATGGTTATTTCATGTTGTTTAGCATATTATTAAGATATTTTCTGCTATAACGTATTTTGGATGGGAAATATTGTGTGAGGATGAAAATTATTTTAATAGAAATAAAAATATGAATATAAATCATAAATAATTTATACATTTGTCAATGTTTAGTGGCGACTAGAATATTTTTTATCAAGTAAATAAAGAAAATGTTTAACTAAATGAATGAAATGAAAAGAAAACTAATTTTAATTGCAGTGTTAGGATTACTGGGTTTTTCAGTGCAATCGCAAACACTATCGCCGACTGTAATTTCTTCTTCGGGAGCATTTTACAGCAATAGCAGCGGTATGCTATCGACCACTGTGGCCGAAATGACCATGGTGCAAACCTTTATTCAATCAGCTAATATCCTTACACAGGGTTTCCAGCAGCCGGAAGATTATACTGTAGGCATTGTTGAAACACCTGTTGTTTCGGGTAACTTCCTGATATATCCCAACCCCACTAACGGGAGTTTTGCATTAAGCTTTACCGGTAACGCTCATTCCGGAACAAGCATCAGGATATTCAACCTGGCAGGACAGCTGGTGATGGAAAAGCAGGTTACTCAATCAGCAGGATTGAATACCATTAATTTCGACATCAGCGCATACAGCCAGGGAATGTATATATTGCAGCTTGCCACCACCAATTCCAAAGGTGAAAAGAGTTCAAGTTATCACAAAATAAATTTAGTATATTAATAATTAACTAACATGATTAAGCGATGAAAAAAAGAATCATTACATTATTAAGCGCAATGCTTATGCTATTGTTCGTTTGCGAACTTAGCGCACAGGTGCCTCAGGCATTCAATTACCAGGCAGTAGCAAGGGATAACACAGGAGCCCTGATTAAAACTCATGCCATCGGTCTAAGGTTATCAATATTGAAAGGTAGTTCTGCAGGTACCTTAGTTTATGAAGAAACACAGTCAACAACCACCAATAATTTTGGATTATTTACAGTAGCTATTGGACAGGGTTCGGTGGTAACGGGTACATTTGGCACCATCGACTGGAGTACCGGTTCCTACTGGTTAAAAGTTGAAATGGATCCAGCAGGAGGTTCAAGTTATACCAGCATGGGGACTTCGCAATTGCTGGCAGTACCATTTGCCATGTATGCAAGCACTTCAGGAACCGGTGGAGCAACAGGTGCAACAGGTCCAACAGGTACTAACGGTACAAACGGAGCTACCGGGGCAACAGGTCCAACAGGTGGCGCCGGAGCAACGGGACCAACAGGTGCCGGAACAACCGGAGCAACAGGTTCAACCGGAGATATGGGACCTACCGGACCCACAAATCCTGATGGTATTCCGTCAGGCACAATAGTTCCATATACTGGTACAACTGCTCCGACAGGATGGATGCTTTGCGATGGTTCTGCCATTAGCAGGACAACTTATGCTAATTTATTCAATATAATTGGCGTATCATTTGGTTACGGTAATAATGCCACAACTTTTAATATTCCCGATTTGCGCGGTGTATTTTTAAGAGGAGCAAATGGCACCAGAAGCGATACCATTGCCGACCCTGATGCTGCAACACGTATTGCAAGCAATACAGGTGGCGCTACAGGAAATAATGTGGGAAGTTTGCAAGATGATGCTTTTCAGGGGCATCAATTCCTTATTGATGGATTTAATGGCAACTCTAGCAGCTGCTGCTTTGGTATAATGGGATATTCAGGATCATATTCTTCACTAACAACCTTCAATTTTACAGCAAATCTAGTAGCAGATAGGCTCAAAACTGATGGTGTTAATGGAATTCCTCGCGTTACAGCCGAAACACGCCCGAAGAATGTATATGTAAATTACATAATAAAGTATTAAAAGACACAAATAATAAATAAAGTAAGGGCTTCGCATTAGCGAAGCCCTTTTAATAAAATAATTTAAAATATGAAAAAAGTATTCATTCTTATAGCAATGCTCATTGTAGCATTCGGCGCTTCTGCACAGGTTCCGCAGGCATTCAATTATCAGGCAGTAGCAAGAGATGCAGGAGGCATCCTAATAGCGAGCCATGCAATAGGGGTTAAAATAGACATACATCAGGGTTCCTCAACTGGAAGTATAGTGTATTCCGAAAAGTTTGTTTCCCCTACACCCACAACCAATCAGTTTGGTTTGTTTACTATAGCAATAGGCACAGGAACGCCACTAGCAGGCACATTCAATACAATAGGATGGGGAAGCGGCAATTACTGGCTGGAGGTTGAGATAGATCCGTCAGGGGGAACGAGTTATTCATCTATGGGTACATCACAGTTATTAACAGTGCCCTATGCTATGTATGCAGCAAATGCAGGCACAGGAGGAGCCACTGGTCCGACTGGTGCAGCTGGGCCAACCGGACCAACCGGAACAGGCACAACAGGAGCTACAGGACCAATTGGAGCCACAGGTGCAACCGGAGCAGGCACAACAGGAGCTACAGGTCTAACTGGAGCCACAGGTGCAACCGGAACAGGAATAACAGGAGCTACAGGTGCAACTGGAACAACAGGCATTGCAGGCAATACAGGTTTAACAGGGGCTACAGGAGCAATGGGGTCGACTGGTGCAGGAATGTATATATTAAATAGTTCAAATTACACATCTACTACTGTCCCCGCTGATAATTATGTTGCTATACAAGGGACAATTACTCTTGCTGCTAGCTATTCGGGAATAAACAGCAACCATATTGTTATTGATGGAGGTACCATAACAGGAAATGGTTCTTATGTACTAAATGTTGGTAATAATTGTATATTTAATGGAGTAACTTTTAATAGCGTTGATATTAATTGTAATTGGGCAACTTTTACAAACTGCATTTTTAATGGTACTTGTCCACGTCTCGGAAATGATAGCAAATTCTATGATTGTCAATTTTCGAGTGTAACAACGGGATACGTTGATTTGTTGGGTTCTATAGTAAACTCAAGTGTTTCAAGTTGTACAATGCCGAGATGTAATGAGTTTATCAATTCAAGCATACAAAGCAGCACTATTGGAAGTGGAGCGGTCAATCAATGTGCTATTTCAAACATTTCCGGTTGTTACATATATTCAAGCTCAATTTATGCATTGCAAAGTGATTTTGTATTTACCAATAATCGTTGCAGCATTAGTAGTATTTTCCTGAATAATACAACGCAAGTTTGCGACTTTGCCACTATTGCAAATAATCAATTTTCAGACGGGTTTACCTCTACCACCTCACCGATTAACATAGACCCAACCACTTCTGGCTATAAGATATATAATATTGAAAATAATTTCTTTGCGATGCAAACTGGCGATGATTATTGTATTAAATTCACATCCTCAACTAATGGCGCAACCTATGCTAATGTCGCGATAAAGGGAAATACCTTTTGGCGGGGAGCTAATACTTATCCTATATTGTATCAGTCATCCATCATAGTTGACTATACTGGAAATACAGTATGGCAATTATCAAATCCAACCTCTACAGGCGGTTTAACTGTGAGCGCACCTAATTTCACACACTAAAAAGTAAAATTGCGGTGAAGATTTATTAAAGAGTGAAATAAGAAATAGGCAAAAAGCAAGGGCTTCGCTAATGCGAAGCCCTTGCTTTTTAAATACAATCATACTTAAATTAATTTGTTTTATTGTCTTTGAACATTTGACGAATAACTTATGTTTTGTTCTAAGTATAAATACCAATTGACAAGCGGATTAATAAAATATATCTTTGGGAGTTATTATAAATTTTAAAATATAAAAACAACTACCATGAAAAGACTCCTATTTATTACAATGCTCGCTATTATTGGCTTGAGCGCAAAAGCACAAACTGCTTATATAACGAATTATCTTAGTCATTCTGTTTCCATTATTAATGTTGCTACAAATACTGTTTTAGATTCAATTGAAGTTGGTTCTCATCCTAATGGAGTATCCGTGAGTCCCGATAGTAGCAAGGTATATATTACAGATGGTAGTGATTCTGTAAGTGTAATTAATACTGCTACTAATACTGTCACGGCAACAATTACAGTTGGTTCTGGTCCACAAGGCATATCTGTAAGCCCCGATGGAAGTAAGGTATATGTTGCAAATTATGGCGCTAATACAGTAAGTGTAATAAACACAACCACCAATACTATTTCTGCTACAATTTCAGGTTTTAATTATCCCGAAGGTATATCAGTTAGCCCTGATGGAAGTAAGGTATATGTTGCTAATTCTGGTGGTTCTGGTTCAGTAAGTGTAATAAACAGCGCTTCTAATACTATTGTGGCTACGATTGCAGTTGGTATTAACCCTATGGGAATATGTATAAGCTCCGATGGAAGTAAAGTATATGTTACGAATCAAAATTCTACTTCAGTTACAGTAATTAACAGCGCTACTAACACTGTTTTGACTACAATTACTGTTGGTAATCATCCTTATGGCGTATCTGTAAGCCCCGATGGAAGTAAAGTATACGTTGCGAATTATATTGCTTCTACTATAAGTGTAATAAACACTGCTACTAATACTGTTACGGCTACAATTACAGTTGGTAATGGTCCAGAAGGTGTATCAGTTAGTCCTGATGGAAATAAGGTATATGTTGCAAATATGTATGGTAATTCTATTAGTGTAATAAATGTAGCAACCAATACTGTTACAGCGACAGTTCATGTTGGTAATGGTCCACATGCATTTGGTAATTTTATTTCTACTTATTCACCGCCACCCACAGTCCATATTTCAGCATCGGAATACTGTATTGACCCAGGCTCACCAACCACTTTAACTGCAAGTGGAGCTACTACTTATTCATGGTGCTGTGGTTTGGGAACTTCAAACCCTATTATAGTATCACCAACTTCAACCACAACTTATACTGTTACAGGCACCACAACCGGAGGCACGGGCACAGCTGATGTCACAATTAATATAAATCCCACACCTGTAATTACAGGTCCTACATCAATCTGCTCAGGAAGTTCCGCAACACTGGATGCCGGAGTGGGATATTCAGCCTATTTATGGTCTTCAGCTCAGACAACAGAATTAATTACAATTCCGCCACCAGGTACGTTTACAGTTACCGTTTATGATGTAGCTGGTTGTTCCGGTACAGCAAGTATTACAGTTACGGTTAAACCTAAGCCTCATACTCCTGTAATTAGTCCGGCAGGGAGTTATCTTATTTCAAGTGCAACATCGGGAAATCAGTGGTATAATGATTCAGGAATTCTTACAGGACAAACAGCCCAGGTTTATACTCCTGTTGTAACAAGTCATTATTATTGTATTGTGGATTCGAATGGTTGTTTATCGGATACCTCAAATAAGATTTATATTGTTATCACAGGAATAAATAATTTATCTGAGAATAATGGTATTTATATTTATCCAAATCCAGCTAATGATAATATCACAATAGAAAATTCTGCTTTTACTAAAGATGAAGTAATTTCAATTTTTGATATTCAAGGGCAACTGCTAATAAAACAGCCAATGCTGCAAGCTAAAATGAATATTAATATTAACACTTTCGCAAAGGGCTTGTATTTCGTGAAAGTGGAGAATGAAAAAGGGATTGCGGTGATGAAGTTTGTAAAAGAATAAGTTGTCGGATGACACAAGAAACAGCAAGGGCTTCGCAATAGCGAAGCCCTTTTTGTTTAAATACGGTTGCCATAAATTTATTGAGTATTCGTTTTTTATATAAGGAATAAACTTGGAAATCATTTTTAAAAAGAAAGGCAACTAATAATAAAAATTAACGTCTTCTAAGTAAATATCAGTATTAATTAACGAAAAACAATAAAAACCATGAAAAAATTAATTATTTTCTTTGCAATGCTTGCATTTTTTACAATAAAAAATCAGGCACAGACAGTAGTTACCGACGCTGATGGTAATGTTTACGACACCGTTCAAATAGGCACACAGGTATGGTTACAGGAAAACCTTGCCACAACAAAATTCAATGATGGTACAACGATACCCCTTGTCAGCAACCAAACCCAGTGGTTTCATTTAACTACACCGGGATATTGCTGGTATAAAAATGATTCTGCCGGTCACAAAGCTATCTTTGGTGCCTTGTACAACTGGTATACAGTAAATACCAATAAACTATGTCCTGCAGGATGGCATGTACCTTCAAATTATGAATGGCACAAGTTAATTAAGTTTCTTGATCCCGCTGCGCTGGACTGCTATTGTACCGAAAGTACTGTTGCCGCTACCATGCTTAAAGAGACTGGAACAACAATGTGGTTCGATGCCAATGGCACAAACAGCAGCAGGTTTAATGCTGTGGAAGCCGGTTACAGGAATTATTACGATTCCAGCTATGAGGGAAATTATAATGTGACTTTTCTCTGGACATCCACGCCAAATACTCCGTATAATACTAAATGGCACAGGTATTTTGGCGATGCCAATGGCAATGTGTTTGAATATCTTGATCAGCCCACACAGGGAATGTCGGTTCGCTGTGTGCAGGACACAGTTACTACGGGCGGACTTAATGATATTTTGAATAAAGAGATGCTGAAAATATATCCGAATCCAGCTACCAATAACATAACTATAGAAGTCCCTCAACCGGCCATTATCGATATTACAAACATTCAGGGTCAGATTATTAAAACCCTTAAAACAATTGGCAATAAAACCAACATAGATATATCGGCATTTCCGGACGGAGTGTATGTGGTGGAGATGAAAACAGAAAAAGGGATAAAAGTGAATAAGTTTATGAAAGAATAAGTTAGTCGGGTGTTAACAGGAAATAGTAGGGCTTCGCATTAGCGAAGCCTTTTTTTTACAGGTTAAATAAATTTATTGGTTTTATTGTCTTTAAACATTTTGCCAATTACTTATGTTTTTGATCTAAGTAAAAACACTAATTGACAATTGAATTCATAAGATGTACCTTTGGAGATTATTATCTTTTTAAATAATATAAAAACAGATATTATGAAAAAACTAATTTTACTTTTCGTTGTAATTTTTATTACAACCTTGAGTTCTTTTGCTCAATTTACCTTTATCCACATCACTGACACGCATGTTTCCAACACGCTTTCATTAGTAAATAGTTATGACACCAATGCTCAAAGGTTTCAATGTTATATTCAGGAATTTGCAAACCTTAGTCCTAAGCCCGCATTTGTTATAGCCAGTGGAGATATTTCCAATATAGGTAACCAAAGCCCTGATGGCATGTATCCTACAATGACCCAGTATTTATTTCCTCCGACACAAACAAACCCGGCACCAGGTGCATATTTTATTGATGCTGCAAAGACCATTCCTATATACTTTACTCCCGGGAATCACGAATATTACACAACACTTATGCCACCTACATCGAATGCTACTCTTTCATATTATCCGGAATATATAGCTCCCGACAGCGATTATGCAATAACCTATAATAATGCAGTGATTATATTTATGCGTTCGGGATACGACGGTTCGTATTTTCACGATTTAAATCCACAAGCCCCCGAAGGTACAGGAATTTCAGATGCGCAGTGCCATTGGCTAAGGAATAAACTAAGCGCCAACGCTGGTAAAAGAAAGATTATCACCTTCCACCATCCGGCTGTAAATGTTGCCGGTACAAATTCTGACGGCACTCCCTTTACCGGTACTATATTAGATACTGCCGACGGCTCTTTACTGAATGACAGAACAACTTTCCTGAATATCTGCGATTCAAATAATGTGGATGTAGTACTTAATGGTCATATGCATCAAAATGTTGTTGCTGACAGAGCGGGAAATGTAATTAGTGAAAACTGCACAACCTGTCGCACAAGGTATGTCCAAACAGGCGCGGCTTTAAACCGTTCATATCGTATAATAACAGTTGGTTCGTCATTCGTAACAGTGAGTGCTCCATTGCTAAGTTGCAACACAATTACCGGAATTAATGAGTTAAGCAATACATTTAATATTTCTGTTTTTCCCAACCCGGCTATAGATAATATCACTATTGAGGCCCCGCCAAAATGCAAAATTGAAATTCTAAATATTGCCGGACAATTAATGACTGTTACTGAAACAGCCGGAAACACTACAGGCATTGATATCAGTAGCTTTGCAAAAGGATTTTATTTTATAAAAGTGCAAAGTGAAAAAGGAGTGGCAATGAAGAAGTTTGTGAAAGAATAAATAATTATAAAGTATTATATAACGAAATAATGTGTTAAAAGGCCATTCTTTATTAAAGAATGACCTTTTTGCATTTTTATTAACTATATTTATCTTTGCACCCTAAATCGAATAATTATGACAGCAAAAATTACTTTATTTACAATTGTGTTCGCTATTATTGGCTTGAGCGCAAAAGCACAAACTGCTTACGTACCTAATTACAGTGATAATACTGTATCTGTTATTAATATAGCAACCAATACAGTTACAGCTACAATTCCGGTTGGTAATTTACCCGGGGGT
>JBEKEO010000110.1:0-9538 GCA_050013795.1 Bacteroidales bacterium | reverse complement strand
CTGAGCTTCTCACGCTTAGTTCATAGCTTCTTAGGCTTAGTCCGTATAGAAGTATTAGTCATTATTAATTTCATTCAAAAGATATATTTAATCCAAGTCCTCTTAATTCGTGAACCAATACATTAAATGATTCGGGAGTTCCGGGAGTGGGCATTGTATCACCTTTAACAATACTTTCATACGCTTTTGCTCGTCCAACCACATCGTCGGATTTAACAGTAAGGATTTCCTGCAGAATATTTGCTGCGCCAAATGCTTCGAGCGCCCAAACTTCCATTTCACCAAATCTCTGACCTCCGAACTGAGCTTTTCCTCCTAGAGGTTGTTGCGTAATTAATGAGTAAGGACCAATGGAACGGGCATGCATTTTATCGTCAACCATATGGCCAAGTTTCATCATATAAATAACACCAACTGTTGCCTGCTGGTCAAAGCGTTCTCCGGTTCCTCCGTCAAACAGGAATACCTTTCCATTTTCAGGGAGCCCTGCTTTTTTCATATAATCATTGATATCATCTATGGATGCACCATCGAAAATAGGCGTTGAGAAATTCTCGCCGAGTTTCAAACCGGCCCATGCAAGAACCGTTTCATAAATCTGTCCAAGGTTCATACGTGAAGGTACACCAAGCGGGTTTAGCACAATATCAACAGGCGTTCCGTCTTCAAGGAAAGGCATCTCTTCTTCTCTTACGATTTTAGCAACAATACCTTTATTACCGTGACGTCCTGCCATTTTATCGCCCACTTTTAGCTTTCTTTTCTTGGCGACATATACTTTTGCAAGCTGAACTATACCGCTTGGAAGATCATCGCCAACCGTGGCAGAAAACTTCTTACGGTTATAATCGCCTAGTATTTCTTTAAGTTTAATATTATAATTACGAAGCAATTCTTTTATCTGTTCATTTTTATCTTTATCTGTTGTCCACTTGCTTGGATTTACATTAGAATAATCAACAGTCATAAGTAGTTTCTGGGTGAACTTTGCACCGCGTGGAATAACAGCTTCTTTAAAGTTATTATTAATTCCTTGTGAAGTCTTTCCTGCAACGAGAATGATAAGCTTATCAACAAGCTTGACTTTAAGTTTCTGTTCAGCTTCGTTGTAATCGTCTTCAAGCTTCGATAATAAAACCTTTTCTTTGGTTTTTGCTTTCCTGTCCTTAATTACCCTTGAGAAAAGTTTCTTATCAATTACAACGCCACGCAATGAAGGGGGTGCTTTAAGCGAAGCATCTTTTACATCACCTGCTTTGTCGCCGAAAATTGCTCTCAGTAACTTTTCTTCAGGTGTGGGGTCAGTTTCTCCTTTAGGAGTAATTTTACCAATAAGAATATCACCTTCCACAACTTCAGCACCAATGCGAATCAAACCATTTTCATCCAGATCTTTGGTAGCCTCAGCGCTTACGTTTGGAATATCATTTGTTAACTCTTCAATACCACGTTTTGTATCGCGAACTTCAAGAATAAATTCATCAATATGAAGAGAAGTAAACCAGTCTTCACGTACAACTTTTTCAGATATTACTATAGCATCCTCAAAGTTATATCCTTTCCAGGGCATAAATGCAACAGTAAGGTTCCTTCCAAGAGCAAGTTCACCGTTTCGTGTACCATAACCTTCGCAAATTAATTGTCCTTTTTTAACCTTGTCTCCTTTGCTAACAATAGGATTAAGGTTAAGACAGGTATTTTGATTTGTTTTATGGAACTTCTGAATCTTATATGTTTTTACGTCATCGTCAAAACTAATAAGTTTCTCATCATCTGATCTTGTATATCTGATTGTTATTTCTTTTGCATCCACATTTTCTACCACACCTGTACCTTCAGCAGCAATCAATACTCTTGAATCGCGTGCAACAATACCTTCAAGACCTGTACCAACTATTGAAGCTTCAGGTTTAATAAGTGGAACAGCTTGGCGCATCATATTTGATCCCATCAGTGCACGGTTTGCATCATCATGTTCAAGGAAAGGAATAAGTGATGCAGCAATAGAAGCAATCTGATTGGGGGCAATGTCCATTAAATCTACCTTTGCAGGTTCAACAATTGGGTAATCGGCAAGAAATCTTGCTTTAACTTTTGAGTCTGCAAATTTTCCATCTTTTAATAATGGAGCATTAGCCTGAGCAATAATTTTCTTTTCTTCTTCTTCAGCACTAAGGTATATAGGAGCCTCCTTAAATTCGACTTTTCCGTTCTTAACTAAGCGATAAGGGGTTTCAATGAATCCAAGATGATTGATTTTAGCATAAACACATAGAGAAGAAATCAGACCAATATTAGGGCCTTCAGGTGTTTCAATAGTGCATAAACGTCCATAATGTGTATAATGAACGTCACGAACTTCAAAACCAGCTCTTTCTCTTGAAAGCCCACCTGGACCTAATGCTGATAACCTGCGTTTATGAGTTAATTCAGCAAGAGGATTTGTCTGATCCATAAACTGAGACAATTGGTTTGTCCCAAAAAATGAATTAATAACAGACGATAATGTTTTTGCATTAATAAGGTCAGTTGGAGTGAATACTTCATTATCACGAACATTCATGCGTTCGCGAATTGTGCGGGACATTCTCGCTAATCCAACTCCAAACTGTGAATATAGTTGCTCTCCTACAGTCCTAACTCTACGATTACTTAAATGGTCAATATCATCAACTTCAGCTTTTGAATTTACTAATTCAATAAGGAATTTAATAATAAGAATGATATCCTCTTTTGTCAGAATCTTAACATCCATTGGTGTTTCAAGATTCAATTTTTTATTAATTCTGTATCGACCTACTTCACCGAGATCATAACGTTTATCCGAGAAAAATAATTTATCAATGATTCCTCTTGCCGTTTCTTCATCTGGAGGTTCCGCATTTCTAAGTTGTCTGTATATAAATTCAACTGCTTCTTTTGCAGAGTTGGCTGTATCTTTTTGAAGGGTATTATAGATGATTGAAAAATCAACATTATTACCTTCATCTTTATGCAGCAAGATGGACTTTGTACCTGAATCAACAATCTGGTCAATATGATCATTTTCAAGAATAGTTTCCCTGTCGATAATTACTTCGGTGCGCTCAATTGATACAACCTCACCGGTATCTTCATCAACAAAATCTTCTATCCATGATCGCAAAACTCTGGCGGCAAGTTTTCTTCCGACACATTTTTTCAATCCGGATTTACTGACTTTTATTTCATCCGCAAGACTAAATATTTCCAGAATATCTTTATCACTTTCAAAACCAATTGCTCTCAAAAGAGTAGTAACTGGCAATTTCTTTTTTCGGTCAATGTATGCATACATCACATTGTTGATATCCGTTGCAAACTCCATCCAAGAACCCCTGAATGGAATAATTCTGGCAGAATATAGTTGCGTACCGTTAGCATGTCTGCTTGAGCCGAAAAACACACCCGGTGAACGATGTAACTGCGATACAATCACGCGTTCAGCGCCATTGATAACAAATGTACCTTTGGGTGTCATATAAGGTATTGTACCAAGATAGACATCTTGTATGATAGTTTCGAAATCCTCATGTTCAGGATCAGTACAATACAATTTGAGTTTCGCCTTCAGAGGGACACTGTATGTCAGCCCTCTTTCAACACACTCTTCAATTGAATATCTAGGTGGATCAATATAATAATCCAAAAACTCCAGTACGAAATTATTTCTCGCATCTGTTATAGGGAAATTTTCGGCAAATACTTTGTATAAGCCTTCATTCTTTCTATTTTCAGAAGAAGTTTCTAACTGGAAAAAATCCTGAAATGATTTTAACTGAATTTCAAGGAAATCAGGATATTCAAATTGGTTATCTGTTGATGCAAAACAGATTCTCTGGAAATTATCTTTGTAAGCCAAGGATTAGAATTTTTAAGTTAATAATAAGTAAATTGACAACTTATAAAATATATGTGCCATAAGGAAAGACTTCTGATCTACTGAATAGCAGAAGTCAATACCTTATTTTATACCTTATTATTTAACTTCAACTTCTGCTCCTGCTTCTTCTAACTGTTTTTTCAGTGAATTTGCTTCGTCTTTTGTTACAGCTTCTTTTATTGCTTTTGGAGCTGCATCTACGAGTTCTTTAGCTTCTTTTAAACCAAGACTGGTAAGTTCTTTCACCAGTTTTACAACTGCTAATTTTTGAGCACCTGCCGATTTAAGAATAACATTGAACTGGGTTTTTTCTTCGGCTGCTGCAACTTCTGCTGCAGGACCGGCTGCAACAACTGCCGCTGCTGCTGGTTCAATACCATGTTCTTCTTTTAAAACCTTTGCTAATTCATTAACTTCTTTTACTGTTAGATTCACTAACTGTTCTGCTAGAGCTTTGATGTCTGCCATTGTATTACGTTTTTAATTGTTTTTATTATTATTTATTATTATTAAATTTTAAAATCCCTTACCCTTTAACGGATAAAGTTTTTACGATTCCAGATATTTTATTGCCACCCGATTGTAATGCACCAATGACACTTCTAACTGGTGATTGCAAAAGAGCAATAATATCAGCAATGATTTCATTCTTTGATTTAATATTGATTAGAGTATCAAGTTGATTCTCTCCAACAAAGCATGTTTCCTCTACAAAAGCACCTTTTAATATGGGCTTATTGAATGTTTTACGAAATTCTTTTATTAGTTTCGCCGGAACATTTCCTGTATCTGCAAACATAATGGATGTAGAACCTTTGAGAACTTCAAACAATGAGCCAAAATCTTTATTGGTCTTTTCCATTGCTTTCTGGAGTATAGTATTTTTTACAACTTGTAACTCAATATTCCTTCTAAAACATAATCTTCTGAGTTTGTTCGTTGATTCAACATTCAAACCTGAAGTATCAGTCAAATAGAAATTACTGCGTGTATTAAGCTGTTCTACCAAGGAATCGATAATCTGATTTTTTTCTTCTTTTCTCATAAAATAAGAATTCTTCTGTTTATAAAATATCCCTTCGGATTTTACACTGTTATTGATTTTGGTTCAATCTGAATGCCAGGGCTCATAGTACTTGATATATATATGCTTTTGATATAAGCCCCTTTGGCAGCAGATGGTTTTAATTTCAAGATTGTCTGTAATAATTCTCTTGCATTTTCTGTTAGTTTATCAACTTCAAATGATGTCCTGCCAACTTGTGAATGAATTATTCCGAATTTATCAACCTTAAAATCTATTTTACCACCTTTTGCATCTTTAACTGCTCTGCCAACTTCCATTGTAACCGTGCCGGTTTTAGGGTTTGGCATAAGACCTCTAGGTCCAAGTATTTTACCTAAAGCACCCACTTTGGGCATAACGCTGGGCATTGTAATGATTACATCAATATCTGTCCAGCCGCCTTTTATTTTATCAATATATTCTTCCAGTCCCACATAATCAGCACCAGCGGCTTTAGCTTCTTCGGCCTTTTCTGGCGTGCAAAGCACAAGTACCCTCATTGTTTTTCCGGTTCCATGAGGAAGCGTGATAGATCCGCGAACCATTTGGTTTGCTTTTCTTGGATCAACTCCTAACCGAATATCAATATCAACAGAAGCATCGAATTTTGTATAAGAGATACTTTTTACTAAACCAGTAGCTTCGTTCAAAGGATAAAGTTTATTTTTATCGACTTTGGCTAAAGCTTCTTTTCTTTTTTTCGCTATTTGTACCATTTCTTTGCATTAAAGTATTTTACCAATTCTGTTCATTTAACTCAACTCTCTGAATACTAGAATGGAGGATTACCTTTTATGGTTACACCCATACTTCTTGCTGTTCCTGCTACCATTTTCATTGCTGATTCAATTGTAAATGCGTTTAAATCCGGCATTTTACCTTCGGCAATTTGTTTTACCTGTTCCCATGAAATGGTACCCACTTTATTGCGGTTAGATTCAGGAGAACCTGATTTCAACTTAGCAGCTTCCAGTATCTGAACAGCTACAGGAGGAGTTTTGATTATAAAGTCAAAGGTCTTGTCTTTATATACTGTAATTATCACGGGTATTACTTTTCCCATACTATCCTGAGTACGAGCATTAAATTGCTTGCAAAACTCCATAATATTTACGCCTTTTGAACCCAATGCAGGTCCTACCGGTGGTGAAGGGTTTGCCTGACCGCCTTTGATTTGTAATTTAATAAGTCCACTAATTTCTTTTGCCATTGTTTTTTTTCTTTATTAAGAAGACTATAACTATTCCTTCTCAACTTGCATGAAACTTAATTCCAGAGGTGTTTTTCTTCCAAAAATCTTTACCATTACTTTTAATTTCTTCTTCTCTTCATTGATCTCTTCAATCACACCACTAAAGCTATTAAAAGGTCCGTCAATAACTGTCACTGTCTCGCCAATTATAAATGGAGTATTGAGTTCTTCTTCCTTTTCCGATAGTTCATCTACTTTACCCAAAATCCTATTTACTTCAGCCTGACGTAAAGGAATCGGTTCGCCTTTTGATCCTAAGAAATTAATAACACCAGGAATATTTTTAATAGTATGAGTAATCTCGCCTACTAGTGTTGCTTCTATCAACACATAACCCGGGAAAAAATTTCTTTCTTTGCTTACCTTCTTTCCTTTCCTTATTTGATAAACCTTTTCAGTAGGGATCAGTACCTGGGAAACAAAATCTTTTAAGTTAAGCCTGTTTATTTCATTTTCAATATACTGCTTGACTTTTTTTTCGTTCCCACTTTGTGCACGTACTACGTACCACTTTTTAGGTTCCTGTTCGCTCATACTGTTGCAAATTGGAAAATTAATTATTAATTAAGAGCAGATTATGCCGAGTAAATTTATTAAAACAATTTATAAAACTGTTTCAAAATAGTACCGAATGATGCATCCATCAAATATACCACAAGGGCAATGATTAGGGAAGCAATAGATACAACAATAGCGCTACTTTGCAGTTCACTCCAAGATGGCCAGGAAACTTTATGCATCAATTCATCATATGTCTCCTTTATATAACCTACTATCTTTTTCATTTTAAATATTATTATTTCTTGCACGGGAGGAGAGACTCGAACTCCCAACCAACGGTTTTGGAGACCGCTACTCTACCAATTGAGCTACACCCGTTTTTGATTATTTCTTCATGCATCAAAGGTATTTCGGAATATCCGAAATACCTTTGATTTGTGCATATTATTGATACCTTTCTTAGTCTAAAATTTCAGTAACCTGACCAGCGCCAACTGTTCTGCCACCTTCACGAATTGCAAAATGCAAGTTAAGATTCATTGCAATTTCAGCTATTAAGTTAACTGTAATTGTTAAGTTATCTCCGGGCATTACCATTTCAACACCATCAGGGAGAATAATTTCACCAGTGACATCGGTAGTTCTGAAATAGAATTGTGGTCGATATTTATTATGAAAAGGGGTATGGCGTCCGCCTTCATTAGTTTTCAATATATAAACCTCAGCTTTAAAGTCTTTATGAGGTTTTATTGAACCAGGTTTTGCAATTACCATACCTCTGCGGATATCATCTTTATCAATACCCCTAAGAAGAAGACCAACGTTATCACCGGCTTCACCTCTGTCCAGAATCTTACGGAACATTTCAACACCTGTTACAACAGATTTCAGTTTTTCAGCTCCCTTACCAATAATATCAACAGGATCACCTGAGTTAATTATGCCGGTTTCTATCTTTCCTGTTCCAACAGTACCACGACCAGTAATTGAAAATACGTCTTCTACAGGCATTAAGAATGCCTTTTCAACATCACGAACAGGTAAAGGGATATAACTGTCAACTGCATCCATCAATTCCATAATTTTTTCAACCCACTTTGGTTCTTTATTTAAAGCACCAAGAGCTGACCCCCTGATTACTGGAGTGGTTGTACCATCAAAACCATAGAAAGTAAGAAGTTCTCTAACTTCAATTTCAACAAGGTCTAATAGTTCAGGATCGTCAACCATATCACATTTGTTCATGAACACGACCATTTTGGGAACACCAACCTGACGAGCAAGAAGAATATGTTCGCGAGTTTGTGGCATAGGACCATCGGTAGCTGCAACAACAAGTATAGCGCCGTCCATCTGTGCAGCACCTGTAACCATGTTCTTGATGTAGTCAGCGTGTCCGGGACAGTCAACGTGTGCATAATGCCTTTTTGCAGTTGAGTATTCAACATGCGCTGTGTTAATCGTTATACCTCTTGCTTTTTCTTCCGGAGCATTGTCAATTGAATCAAATGACCTATACTCTGATAATCCCTTTTCAGCAAGAATCAGCGTGATTGCTGCTGTTAAAGTAGTTTTACCATGGTCGATATGACCAATTGTACCAACGTTTACGTGCGGTTTTGAACGATCGAATTTTTCTTTTGCCATATTAATTTAGATATTAGTTTTAAATTTATAATTAATTACCTGAGTTTTTTATTACTTCACTTTACTTTCCATTAGAGCCAATGACGAGATTTGAACTCGTGACCCCTTCCTTACCAAGGAAGTGCTCTACCTCTGAGCTACATCGGCCTAGATTGAGCGGAAGACGGGGCTCGAACCCGCCACCTATAGCTTGGAAGGCTATCGCTCTACCAAATGAGCTACTTCCGCTTTTGGTTACGATTAACAATTAAGAATTTACAAATTTTTCATTTGTATCAATAACTCCAAAATGTTATTTCGTAAATGATAAAGTGGGGAGAGAAGGATTCGAACCTCCGAAGGCGTTGCCAACAGATTTACAGTCTGCCCCATTTGACCACTCTGGTACCTCCCCGACTTCACATTAAAAGAACCCTGAGCCGATGGAGGGATTCGAACCCCCGACCAGCTGATTACAAATCAGCTGCTCTGGCCAGCTGAGCTACATCGGCAAAATTTCAAAAAACGATTTATTTTTTCTGCCGATCTTTTTGCCAAAAAAAAAGCAGACCTCTTTTTAAAAAGGTCTGCAAATGTATAAATTGTTTATTAATTACCAAAAATTTTGCCAAACTTTTTTTTCAACTGATTTGAGTGAATTATTAATCGATTGAAATACAAGTATATATATGTATTTTTATATACCTTTTATCTTTTCTTTATGTTTGGTAAGCTGTTTCCGTAAAGCATCAACAGCATTATCAGTTGCTTCTTCAAAAGTTTTGCATTGTTTTTTTGCAAACAGATCATTTCCCCTGATATATAATTTTATTTCGGTTACTTTATTATCTGTCTTACTACCTTTATCCAGCTTTAAGGTTACTTCACTACCTATAACACCATCGTAAATAGTTGAAAGTTTCTGAAGCCTTTCCTGAACAAAGTCTTCTAATTTTTGATCCGCTTTAAAGTGGATTGAACTGATTTTAATTTTCATAAATCCTCCCGTTTTTTTAAGCTTTTGGATGTGATTGTTTATAAACTTTTTTTAATTTTTCTATCGTATTATGAGTATATATTTGTGTAGCCGAAAGATTTGAATGTCCAAGTAATTCTTTTATCGCATTAAGGTCAGCGCCATTGTTCAGCATATGAGTAGCAAAGGTATGACGCAAAATATGCGGGCTCTTTT
>JBEKEO010000109.1:0-9643 GCA_050013795.1 Bacteroidales bacterium | reverse complement strand
CAGTACGAAGATCGGGCTGGATATTATTGGAACAGGCACATCGCCATTGTGGGGTACGCTGATTGCAATGACTCCACACAAGGACATCAAAATCAAAAAAACAAAATCAAGTTTTGATGCTTCCGATCAAATGTCATTTTACCTGAAGAATTTACCTGTTTTATTTTTCTTCACGGGCATGCATTCAGATTATCACCGACCAACCGACCATGCAGATAAGATCAATTTTAAAGATGAAGTTAAAGTCATAAAATTTGCAGAACGAATAATAGAAAAGACAGATTCAATTGGGAAAATTCCATTTTCCAAAACAATGGACGCTTCGAATAAAAGACCTTCTTTTTCTGTTACCCTCGGTGTTGTTCCCGATCATTCATTTGATGGCACTGGCATGCGTATTGAAGGTGTGCTGGATGGAAGGCCAGCCATTAAAGCGGGACTGCAGGATGGAGATATAGTTATTAAAATAGGTGATCATGAAGTTTCGGAGATCATGTCGTATATGAAAGCATTAAGTTTCTACAAGAAAGGTGATAAAGCCCCGGTAACGGTTAAGCGGGGAAGCGATATTGTGGTGAAAGAAGTTCAATTTTAAAAAAGAAATAATATGAGTGCGAAATTAAGAGTAGGAGTGGTTGGAAGTGGTAGTTGGGGTACTGCAATTGTGAAGATATTGCTTAATAATCTGGATCATTTAAACTGGTGGATAAGAGAAGAGGAGATTATTGAGAACATTAAAAACTATCATCATAATCCGATTTATTCAAGCTCTGTTGAACTTCCGCCTGAAAAATTATTTCTCAGCAATAACATTCAGGAAATCATTAATGGCTCCGATTATCTTATATTTGCTATTCCTTCGGCATTTTTATTTGGTTCACTTACTGGTTTATCAGCTGTTGATTTTAAAGGTAAGACTATTATTTCAGCTATAAAGGGGATAGTGCCCGAGCATAACAATATCATTGCGGATTTTTTTAACAATGAATATAAAATTCCTTTCCAGGATTTTGTTGTGGTGAGCGGGCCTTCTCATGCAGAAGAAATTGCCCTTGAAAAGCTGACTTACCTTACACTTGCTTCTCAAAATACGGCTAAGGCTGAAGAAGTTGCAAAATTGTTCAATTGCAGGTATGTGAAGACATCTGTTTCAGATGATATATTCGGGACAGAATATTCTTCAGTGCTGAAGAATGTTATTGCTATTGCAAATGGTATATGCATAGGGCTTGGATACGGTGATAATTTCCAGGCTGTACTTATTTCAAATGCAATACAGGAAATAAAACGATTTGTTGATGCCGTACATCCGATCGACAGGGATATTAAAAGCTCAGTATACCTAGGCGACCTTATGGTAACAGCTTATTCTCAATTCAGCCGTAACCGTACATTTGGTAATATGATCGGTAAAGGGTACTCGGTTAAATTTGCCCAGCTGGAAATGAAAATGATAGCAGAAGGATATTATGCAACAAAATGCATATGGACAATTAATAAAAAACACAATATATATATGCCTATAACGGAAGCTGTTTATAATATTCTTTATGAAGGAAAATCACCTGTCAGAGAAATTAGACTTCTTACTGAAAAGCTTTCATAGATTAGAAATCCTAATTCACCGATTTTTTCAAATTTGAACAACTTTAATCCAAATAAACTAATATATTTGCTCTGTTTTATTTCTGTAATTTCTAATATTTAAATAATAATTATCTGTTTTATGAAATACAAAGTATTCACGAATACCTTAAAAAGTAAAAGAATTATGAGTAAAAAGTTTTTTTATGTATTGATTACCACCATAGCTCTTGGATTTAAAGGATATGCCGCGGTGCCTGATGAGGGGATGTGGTTGCCAATGTTCATTGACCGCCTTAATTATGTTGATATGCAGAAGATGGGCTTGCACCTTACATCTGATGAAATATATAGCGTAAATCATTCGTGCCTTAAAGATGCTGTTGTATCACTTGGATTTTTCTGCACGGCAGAAGTCGTTTCAAACGAAGGACTTTTATTTACAAACCACCATTGCGGGTATGAATCCATACAGGCACATAGCACTATAGAACATGATTATCTGACCAATGGTTTCTGGGCAATGAATAAGAAAGAAGAATTATCCAATAAGGATTTAACAGCCTCTTTTCTTGTCCGCATGGATGATGTCACCGCTAAAGTCCTTGCGAAGGTGAAGGATGATATGGATGAAGCTACGCGTAAATCAAAAATCGAAGAAGCATCAGCTAAAATAGAAAAAGAAGCATCTGAAAAAGGGAAATATGATGCTTCGGTAAAAAGCTTTTTTGAAGGAAACGAATATTATCTTTTTGTTTACCAGACTTACAAAGATGTGCGACTTGTTGGCGCTCCTCCTTCATCTGTTGGGAAATATGGCGGTGATACTGACAACTGGATGTGGCCGCGCCATACAGGTGATTTTTCTATTTTTCGAATTTATACCGCTCCAGATGGCTCACCGGCAGAATACAACGAAAAGAACATTCCACTTAAACCAAAATATTCGTTACCCATTTCCTTGAAGGGAGTGAAGAAAAATGACTTTGCAATGGTATTTGGTTATCCTGGTCGTACCGATCGTTTCCTTACTTCGTATGGAGTGAAACTTGCCGTTGAACAATCAAATCCATATACAGTGAAAATCAGGGACAAAAAACTTTCCATCATGAAGGATTATATGGATTCCAATCCTAAAATAAAACTTGAATATGCTGCCAAATATGCTGAATCGAGCAATTACTGGAAATACTTTATCGGGCAGACCAAAGGGTTGAAGCGGCTTGATGTGTATGAAAAAAAACAGGAGCAGGAAGCAGAATTTACCAAATGGGTGAATGCCGATGCTGCACGCAAAGAAAAATACGGATCTGCCTTGAGCGATATTGCTGACGGTTATGATAAAAAGAAAAATTACAACCTTTCGATGAAATATCTTGAAGAAGCTGCATTCCAGGGTCCGGAAATTATTTATTTTGCATATGGTGCTTTCGATTTGTATGGAAATTTAAAAAGCCCAGACGGAAAAGACGATGCTATTAAAGCAACGGCTTCAGAGCTTAAAGAAAAAGCAAAAGATTTTTTTAAGGATTACTATCAACCTTGCGACAAAAAATTATTTACTGAAATGTTGAAAATGTATTTTAACGATGTGCCTAAAGATCAATACCCTTCAATATTTAACGATGTCGTGATAAAGAAATACCATAGTGATTTTAATAAGTTTGCCGATGCTGTTTTCAGCAAATCTATTTTTGTTGATTCAACAAAATTATATGCTTTTCTTGCTAAACCGTCCTTTAAAGTATTGGATAAGGATCTGGTGTTTCAAACAATGAAATCGATGATAAAAGCTTATATGAATATCTATAGTTCACTAAAGGATGTGGATGAAAAAATAGAGAAAGGTGACCGTTTATATGTTGCAGGATTAAGAGAAATGAATGCAAATAAAAAATATTATCCGAATGCCAATTCCACCATGCGCATGAGTTATGGTAAAGTGTGCGATTATTATCCTGCTGATGCTGTTCACTACGACTATTTTACAACACTTGATGGTGTTATGCAAAAAGAAGATTCAACAAGCGAGGAATTTATCGTTCCGAAAAGGCTGAAGGAATTATGGAAAAGTAAAGATTATGGCAGGTATGCCGGAACTGATGGTAAAATGGATGTTTGCTTTATTGCTAATCTTGATATTTCAGGCGGAAATTCAGGAAGTCCTGTCATAAACGGCGACGGACAACTGATAGGACTTGCATTTGACGGAAACTGGGAGGCAATGAGCGGAGATATTGATTATGAACCCGAATTGCAAAGAACCATTGTCGTTGATATTCGTTATGTGCTGTTCATGATTGATAAATATGCCGGAGCAAAGAATCTTATTAATGAATTAACTCTGATACAATAAATTTTAAATTATAATAATAAACCTCTTAAAGCCCTGAACAATAAGGTTCGGGGCTTTTTATTTGTATTGTGTTTCGCTTTTATTTATTTTAATAATTTAATATTAAACAGCAACAAACAATAACAAACATTGACAAACAAGAAAATATTTATTATCTTTGCTGAAATTTAAATCCTATAAGCTATGAAAACATCAAAGGGAATAAAGGAAGTCTTCAATATCTTCCAGAACAAAGATTCTTATTTCGACAACATCGACAAAAAGCAATCGAACAATTTAATCTTTTACCAGGTTATCACAATTTGTGCTTTTGCATTCATATATGGAATTGTAATGGGCAGTTATCATAGCTTACTGCAATCAATTGTCGCTGGCGTAAAGGTGATAGCCCTGTTCCTTTTCACTATTGTAATTTGTTTCCCGTCTTTTTTCATTATTCAGCAGGTACTGGGTTCAAAAATGAATGTCCGGCAAATGATCATTATAGTTATGAGCGGGATGGTATTGATGAGTACCATATTGATTTCATTTACCCCTATAGTGATTTTTTTCCAGCTGACAGGTGGCAATTACCACTTTCTGCAATTACTTCATGTCGCCATCTTTGTTTTTTCAGGTATCTTTGGGTTAAGGCTGATGGTGGAAGCGCTGAAATATGCATGTGAGAAAAAGGTCATATACCCTCAAATAGGAGTTACCATATTTAAAATATGGATCATTATCCTTGCTTTTGTGGGTATACAGTTATCATGGAATTTAAGACCATTTTTATGTGAGAAGAACGAGGATTTTAAATTATTCAGGAAGTATGAGGGAAATTTCTACACTGCAATTATATATTCGGTTCAACAACTAGCATCGAACAAAGATAAGCAGGTGGATACTTTAAAACCTGCAAATAAAAGTACAAAAACGATAATTAAATTCGATACAGTTCAGCATTAAAATATTTATAGATTATGGAAGAGATTATGACGCTTGAAGAAGTGGCTAAATATTTAAAGCTGAAACCGCAAACTATTTATACATGGGCACAGGATGGGAAAATTCCTGCCGCCAAACTAGGCAAAGAATGGCGGTTTAAGAAATCAGTCATCGATAAATGGTTCAACCATCATATAGATGATAAATTCTCAAAATATTTAGCAAAGTAGATTTAAACTATTAAAGATTTTTTATTCCTGGTAATATATTCTTTTCACCCTGTGGGAAATACTTGTCAGCACTTCATAAGGAATAGTTTCCATATCAGAAGCGAACTGGGTAATAGGAACCTCGTTCCCAAAAACGATCACATCATCGCCCTCATTTGCAGGAATATCGGTAATATCCAACATACACATATCCATACATATATTACCGATAATGTTTGCATAGTGCCCGTTAATAAATAGTTTTCCTTTTCCGTTGCCCAGTTTCCGACTAAGACCGTCGGCATAACCGATGGGAACGGTAGCTACACATGTGTTCTTCGGAGCTATCCATTTCCTGCCATAACCTATGCTTTCTCCTTTTGGTATTTGTTTTATTTGTGAAATAATAGTTTTAAGTGTACTTACGTTTTGAAGAAGGGCTTGTTCTTGTTCGTTGGTAGCAATTCCATATAAGCCTATGCCAATCCGCACCATTTCAAATTGAGCATCACGGAAACGTGTAATACCTGCTGAATTTAATATATGTCGTATTATGGGATAGCCAAGTTGCTTTTGAATAATTTCGCTCATTTCACATAAAGCATTAATCTGATTTCGCGTAAAGTCATCCTGCCCGATATCTTCGCTGGCTGCCAGATGTGAGAAAACAGATACAACATTAAGATTAGGGTTTTTCTTTAAGCGTTCAGCCAGCTCGTGAATATCATTTTTTTCAAATCCCAGTCGGTGCATTCCTGTATCAAGCTTAATGTGAACATTCCCTTTTTTAACAGTATCCTTGAAGTTTCTCAAAAGTGCTTCTTCATAAAACCCCAGTATCCTAAAATTGTATATCTCTGCCTCGAGGTTATATTTAAGCATGGCATCAAAGCTCTGTTCTTCTGGGTTCATTACCATAATAGGCATGGTTATTCCTGCTTTTCGAAGCTCAATACCTTCATCAGCATACGCTACCGATAAATAATCTACTTGGTGATACTGAAATACGTTTGCAATTTCGTAGCTACCACTTCCATACGAAAAGGCTTTTACCATTGCCATCACCTTGGTATCTGGCTGTAATATGCTACGATAATAATTAAGATTATGAATAAGGCTGTTCAAATTAATTTCAAGAACAGTTTCATGCGCTTTTTGTTGCAATGTTTTCCCTATTTTCTCAAATTTGAAGATTCGGGCTCCTTTCAGAAGAATAGTTTCATCGTGAAATTCAGAAAAAGGGAAATCTTTAACAAAATCAGACGTAGAATCATAAAAAGTTTTCTCGATGAGAAATTTTTCTTTTTGCCGGCCGATAGCTTTTCCGATACCAATTAAGCGGTTGATTTTTTTTTCAGAAATCATGGCGGCTACTTCGCCATAAAGATCATCCTCATCACGTCCGCTTTGTAATATATCGGAAAGGATAATGGTTTTCTTCCTGTGTTGGTTTTGCTGGTTTAGGAAATCAATAGCGATATTTAATGAATTAATATCAGAATTATAACTATCGTTGATAATGGAACAGTTGTTGATCCCTTCTTTCAGTTCAAGCCGGAGTGCCACTGATGAAAGGTTCAACATCCTAAGAGCAATGTATTCATTATCATATCCTAAATATAGCATGGTTGCCCAGCAATGAAGTGCATTTTCTATAGATGCCTCATCTGTAAAAGGAATGGTGACCTGCAACTTCTGGTTTTTATAAACGGCTTCTATCATGGTATGGTGATTTTGCCGTGTAACCTTTTTTATAACAAGATCGGCATTCGATTTATAACTCCATGAGAATGTATTGATACTTTTCAAGTTTTCAGTTTGCAGCAGCCTTTCCTTAATTTCAAGATAATCTGCGCAATAAATTAGGGTATCGACCTTAGTAAAGAGTTTCAGCTTTTCAGCTATTTTCTGGTTAGTATGAATAAAGTTCTCATTATGCGCCTGTCCTATATTAGTAAAAATACCAATGGTGGGCTGGATAATGGCTTGCAGTTTATCCATTTCATCAGTTTCAGATATACCTGCTTCGAAAATTGCAAGCCGATAATCAGGTTCCATTTGCCAGACTGAAAGCGGAACACCTATCTGGGAGTTATAACTTTTCGGGCTACGAATAATCTTTTTATCATCGCACATCAGCTGGAACAACCATTCTTTGACTATTGTTTTACCATTGCTTCCAGTTATCCCGATAACAGGAATGGCAAATTTTTTTCTATGGAAAGCACTGAGTGTTTGTAATGCTGTGAGTGTATTTTTAACTTTAATGAAATTAGCTTCTTTTAGTTGTTCGGATATAGACTGTGGTTCAGAAACTACAAAATTTCTTACCCCTTTTTCGTAAAGTTCTTCAATGTATTTATGCCCGTTGTTACGTTTTGTAATCAAAGCGAAAAAAACAGAATTCTCTGGCGTAATCAGTTTGCGACTATCAATTAACAGTAGCTTAACAGGCATATCAGGCAAAGGGGAAGAAATAAATTCCCCCTTAATTATTTTTGCAATTTCGCTTATAGTGTACCCTGAAATGCTGTTCATTATCGCTTATAAAATTAATTTAGGTTCGCTGCCCGGACGTTCCTCTTCCTGAACGGATATCTTTAATGGATTTGTTGTTAGACCCTTATGCATCTTCCTGTTCCGGTAAATATCAATAGCAAGATAAAGAGCCTCCCTGAATGAATCGGCTGATGCTTCGTTTTTACCGGCAAGTTCGTAAGCCGTGCCATGCGCGGGAGAAGTCCGGATAATAGAAAGACCGGCAGTATAATTAACACCTGATCCAAATGAAAGTGATTTAAATGGAATTAATCCCTGATCGTGATACATAGCCAGTACTGCATCGAAATGAGTAAATGATGACGAGCCGAAGAATCCGTCGGCTGCAAAAGGCCCGAATGCAAAAATGCCTTCCTCTTTTGCTTTATTTACAGCAGGAATAATGATATTTTGTTCTTCTATTCCCAACACTCCGTTATCACCTGCATGAGGATTTAGTCCAAGGATAGCAATACGTGGCCTGCGAATGCTGAAATCTTTATTCATTGATTCATTAAGTATCCTTATTTTGCTGAGTATTAAACTTTCCGTAATTAAGGAAGGGACATCTTTAAGTGGAACATGCCCGGTAACAACACCAATCCTTATATTGTTACTAACCATAAGCATCATGTGGTCCTTTGCTTCGAATTTAGACGCAAGGTATTCTGTATGTCCGGGAAATTTAAAACTAGGGGATTGCACATTCTTTTTATTTATCGGGGCGGTAACAAGCACGTCGATACGGTTGTGTTTAAGGTCGTTCACGGCTGCTTCAAGCGCTAATAAAGATAACTGTCCTGCAATTTCTGTTGAAACGCCAATATCTATCTTCACTTCTTTGTCGAACACATTGGTAATGTTTGCTCTTTTATGAACGGCAAATTCGGCACTTCTTACCAGGTTCAGGTTAAATTCTGAAACATCCAGCGTTTTCCTGTGATATGATGCAACTTTTGACGATCCATATACAATAGGGGTACATATTTCTAAAATACGCGGGTTAGAAAGGGTTTTAATAATTACTTCATAACCTATGCCATTTATATCGCCCTGTGTTATTCCTACTTTTATACGTTCATCCGTTTCTGGTTTTGTCATTTTTGTTAAAAATTTAAATATATATCATTTTGTCTCATTTACATTTTCCTTTGATGAAATCGAATAGAATTCGTATTCCCCATCCGGTGCCTCCTTGTCCGCGGTAACTGTCGCGTGCATCCATAAAAGCAGGTCCTGCAATATCGAGATGTATCCACGGATAATCGGTAAAACACTCAAGGAACTTACCTGCCGAAATAGCCCCGGCATATGAACCGCCAATGTTTTTAATATCGGCAACTTCCGATTTTATCAATTCCTTATAATCGTCCCATAAAGGAAACTCCACTATTCTTTCACATACATTGTTCCCCGATTCTTTCAACTCCTCCATGAAATTTTTGTATTTGCTTCCCATAGCCACCATGGCATACTTGCCAACGGCAGCATGAGCGGCTCCTGTAAGAGTAGCAAGGTCAACAACAAGTTCGGGCTTATATTTCTTTGCATAAGCAAGGGCATCCCCCAGAATAAGCCTTCCTTCAGCATCTGTATTCAATACCTCAACAGTAGTTCCATCATACATGGTAATTACATCACCGGGAACCTGCGCATTTCCATCAGGACGATTATCCGTTGCGGGGATTAATCCGATTACATGAACAGGAAGTTTTGCTCTGGCAATGGCGAATAAAGTCCCTATCACCGCTGAAGCTCCTGCCATATCGCACTTCATATCGCTCATATTATTACCTGTCTTTATGTTAATGCCCCCTGTATCGAAAACAACACCTTTACCAACAAAAATATAAGGATGCTTATTACTGTGTTTTGCAGGTTTCCATTCTATCACGGTAAAAGTGGGAGGGTCAATACTTCCCCTGTTAACGCCAAGCAATCCGCCCATTTTAAGAGTTTCTATCTTCAGCTTATTCATTACTTCCACTTTAGCTCCTTCTTTCCTGCAAGTCTTTTCGGCTTCTTCTGCCAG
>JBEKEO010000108.1:0-9653 GCA_050013795.1 Bacteroidales bacterium | reverse complement strand
GTTTCTTATCTTTATAATTTTTCAGATAAAACAAGAATGCAGCTTCTTATTCAGAAATATTTCTTTTCTAATTATGACCCGCTTTTTATGATTAAGTTTCAGTTCCTTCCCACAAGGAAAAACATTATTTCCCTTAACTTTAATTACGGAGGATATCAAAGTGATGACATTCAGGAAAACCACAACATTAATTTAGGTATCGAATTTGCGCACGATTTTGGAAAAGGACTGATTATGTTAGCTGGGACAAATTATTTGAACGGTTTCATTTCACCATATTCGCAGACCGCACAAGGAATATATTTCACCGTAAAAAAGTATTTCTTATGATGAAACACCCTAAATTACTGATAATAATATTCTGCCTGTTTTCGTGCATCCTTTCCTTTGGACAAAATACATTTCAAAGAACTTATGGTTTTAAAGGCTATAACTACGGAAAATGCGCCTATCAGACTGATGACGGAGGATATATTATTCTCGGGGATATAAGCGGCTATGGCGGTAACACCGATATTTACCTTGTTAAGACCGATACTCTTGGTAAAATTGAATGGGATAAAGCAATTGGAGATACTGAAATTTACTGGGCGAATGATTTTAAAATTACTCACGACAAAGGCTACATTATTGCAGGATATACCGATAAGAACGCAGGAAACGGTTATGATGTTTTGTTGATTAAAACCGATTCATCGGGAAATGTTAAATGGGAGAAAACCTATGGAGGAACTGATTGGGATTTGGGCTATTCGGTTATCGAAGATAAACATCATAACTATCTTATTGCAGGCGAAACATTCAGCTATAGTTTTGGCGGAGGAGATGTTTATGTCATAAAGACCGACTCCATGGGCGATACAATCTGGACAAAGCATTATGGAGGCACAGGCAATGATATTGCTTATTCAATAGATACAACCCTTTCATCAAACTATATTGTTTCAGGCGTTACCCAAGGGCTTACTGATTCAACTTACGATGCGTATTTACTTAAAATTAATTCTAATGGCGATACCATTTTCACCAAGGCTTTCAGTGATTCTCTTGATAACAAATTCTTCTGTGCAAGGCAAATTGATAGTTCCGGTTATGTGGTATGCGGAAGCGTGAAAAATCTCCTTGGAAGCCATCAGTTGATTATAAAGACTGATACTTTAGGAAATCGAATATGGATGAGGGTGTTTATTAATCCAAAAAGCGAAGAACTATACGATATTAAAAAAAGTTGGGATAATGATTTAGTAGCAACAGGATACACCACTTCGTCTGGTGCAGGCGGCGAAGACATAACGATTACGCTATACACCAGTGATGGTTGGTTTATTACCGGAAATAATTTCGGCGGACTGAATAATGATGTGTCATATTCAGTGAACCTTACTAGCGACAGCGGTTACATCTGCACAGGAACCACCGAAAGCTTTGGGTTAGGAATTTCAAACATTTATTTTGTTAAAACTAAAAAACCTTTTCCTGCTTTTACTTCTCCTCCAACTCAAGAAACAGGAATTGTCGAAATAAACCCAAGTCAGGGTTTTTCGTTTAGTGCTTTTCCAAACCCGACAACGGGATTATTAAAAGTAAATATTAATAATGCGGAAAATGAACAAATAGATTTAAAAGTAATAAACATCTTAGGCATTGAATTAATTTCAGATAGTTTTAAACCTGCAAAATCACTCTGTTATAAAACTATTAATCTTTCTGGTTTCCCTGATGGTGTTTATATAGTACAAGTTTCCGGAAATAAATATTCTACGGGTTTTAAAGTGATTAAACAAACTTCCAGATAAAAGTACTTTCAAACGAATCATGATAAAGACACTTAAAGCAAACCTATATTTCATAAGTTTATTATTATTGCTTGTGTTATTTATTATCATTAAAATTCCTTACTTAAATTTACCATATTATTGGGATGAAGCATGGGTATATGGTACTGCAATACGATTCATGGAAGCCAATCATTTAAGCATTATGCCCGATGCATTACCAGTTTATTATTCACGGGGACATCCATTACTGTTTCATTTTATTGGTGCCTTATGGTTACGTATTTTTGGCAACTCTCTTTTATCAAGCCATATTTTTGCATTGACAGTTTCAATTGCATTATTACTTATGGTATATTTCTTCTGTAAAAAATTCTTCACACATAAGATTGGCTTAATTGCTTGTTTTTTCATCATTCTTCAACCTATTTTTCTGACGCAGTCTGTGCTTGTACTGCCTGAAATAATGCTTGCCTTATTTTCGTTGATGACGATCTTTTATTATCTAAAAGGAAAATGGATAGGCTATATCATTGCAGGAAGCTGTGCTTTATACACAAAAGAAACAGGTATTGCAACTATCGCAGCTATTGGGTTTTTGTTTTTAATAAATTCAATCTTTCTGAATAAAGATAAATTTAGCTTTTTACAATTTATATATAAATCATTCATTGTACTTATTCCTGTTATTCTTTTCGGCATATTTCTTATTATTCAAAAGAAATCAAATGGATGGTACTTTTTCCCAGAACATATAGGTTCAATTATTTCAGACCCGATTATAATATGTAAAAATTTAATAAAAAGAATTTTATATATTTTAATTTATGAGGGAAGGAAAATGCTATTTTTTGTAATGATTATTTCTTTATTCTTTTATTTCTTTCAAAAAAAATACCGCAATAATCCTACCAATTTGACATTAATTATCTTTTTAATTTTCTCTTCATTTTATTTATTTATCTGCGCTATCTGTTTTTATTCGGATCGTTATTCTATCAGTATAATAGTGCCATTTATTATAGCTGCTTCTTTCTTTATTATTAACATTTTTACCAAGAAAATTTACCTTTTTGCTTTTATTATAGGTTTCATTTGCTTACAAATAATTGTATATTTTCCAAGGCAAAAAAGTAGTGATTGTAATTTAGGGTATGTCGAAGATATAAAAACCAATATGCAGATGGTGAAATTTTGTGTAACTAATAAATTTCAAAACAAAAAGATATATGCTAATTTTTTGATGGCAATTAACCTTTCAAATCCATACTGCGGTTACCTTTCAGAACAACAGAAATTTTCAAATACTAGTTCCAAAGTTGATACAAACACTGAATTATTTATTTTTTCAAGCATGGAACAATTAAAGGATAATAAAGAGCAACTTGAAGACTATAAAAAGATCAAATCGCTTAAAAGTATCAGGTTATTAAAGGGATTTGAATCAAATTTTTCATGGACGGAAATTTATGGACCCATTAAATCCTTATAAATAATTTTATTAATTTAGCATATTCATTTTAATATTGACATTATGGAAACCAGTACACAAAACTCAGCATCAAATGCTAACTATACTATTCCTGCAAATCAGAAAATTAAATCAAAAACTGGATGCCTAGGTACGACAATGATTTTAACAGTAGTTATTGTTATTCTGTTACTTTTATTTTTCCCGGGATGCAGCAAATACAATACAATGGTAAATAAAAGAGAAGCTGTAAAAGCACAATGGGCGCAGGTGGAAAGTAAATATCAGCGGAGATTTGATTTAATTGGAAACCTTGTTGAAACTGTTAAAGGATACGCCACTCATGAGAATAAAACCCTTACTGAAGTTATTGAAGCCCGTGCAAAAGCGACATCCGTTAACATTAATGCTGAGAATCTTGACGATGCTTCTCTTCAGAAATTCCAGGAAGCACAGAATGGTTTAAAATCTTCATTAAGCAGACTCATGGTCTCAGTTGAACAATATCCGAATTTAAAAGCTAATACCGGGTTTCTCTCTCTCCAATCCCAGCTTGAACAAACTGAAAACGAAATAAACACAACCAGAGAAAGCTTTAATACTATAACAAAAGATTATAATGCGTACATAAAAAGATTCCCTAATAACATTGTAGCATCAATAGGCGGTTTTAAAGAAAAAGCATATTTCAGTGCAGATGCAGAAGCACAGAAAGCCCCACAGGTAAAATTCTGATTGCTGTATGACTTATTTAAATGCCTTGCCATTCTTGGTAAGGCTTTTTTATTTTATCTTAGCATTATAAAATAACCAACTATGAATACTATTCCACTTGCAGAAAAACTAAGGCCTGCATCATTACAGGATTACATTGGTCAAAAGCATTTAGTAGGCGATAATGCCATTCTGAAAGGAGCTATTGAAAGCGGCAATATCCCTTCTATGATATTCTGGGGACCACCGGGAGTGGGGAAAACTACTCTAGCTTATATAATCTCGAAACAGTTGAGCCGTCCGTTCTATACTCTCAGCGCAGTAAATTCCGGAGTCAAAGATGTTCGTGATGTTTTTGAAAAAGCTAAAAAAGGAGAACAACAATCTATTCTTTTCATTGATGAAATTCATCGCTTCAGTAAATCGCAACAGGATTCGCTTTTGGGTGCAGTTGAAAAAGGAATTGTTACGCTTATTGGTGCTACTACTGAAAATCCTTCTTTTGAAGTGATATCCCCTCTCCTATCCCGTTGCCAGGTGTATATTCTTAAAGATCTTAGCAAAGATGAACTTCTTGAACTTCTTGAAAAGGCAAAGATATTCCTTAGCACTGGACTTGGAAAAGAAATCGAAATAAAGGATAATGAAGCTTTGCTTCGCATTTCGGGTGGGGATGCAAGGAAACTGCTGAATGCTTTGGAACTTGTTGTAAACGGAGAGAAATCAAAGCATATAATAATTACAGATGAGAAAGTGCTGAAGGTTATACAGCAGAACATCGCATTATATGATAAAGGCGGAGAACAACATTACGATATCATTTCGGCATTTATTAAATCACTTCGCGGTAGCGACCCGAATGCTGCTGCATACTGGCTTGCACGTATGATAGAAGGAGGCGAAGACCCTAAGTTTATTGCACGAAGGATGCTGATACTGGCATCGGAAGATATTGGAAATGCAAATCCAAATGCACTATTGCTTGCCAATGCATGTTTTCTGGCAGTTGATGTAATTGGTTATCCTGAATGCAGGATCATTTTAAGCCAGACAGCGGTATATCTTGCCACTTCCGTTAAAAGCAACGCATCCTATATGGCAGTGGAGAATGCTTTAGCTGAAGTCGGCGAATCAGGCGACCTTGCCGTTCCGCTTCATATTCGAAATGCTCCCACAAAGCTGATGAAAGATATAGGATACCACAAAGGATATAAGTATGCTCACAGTTTTGCCAACAACTTTGTCGATCTCGAGTATCTTCCTGATAAAATAAAAGGGAAAAAGTTTTATGAACCCGGTAATAACAAGCGTGAAGACGAAACAAGGCAATGGTTAAAAACCTTGTGGGGAAAAAAATACGAATATTAAGAGTATTTAAAGAAGATTCAATGGTGCACTGCTAACCAAATGCAAGGCGGAGTCGCAGATGTAAAAGTTACTCTGTGTTTTTTATGAGCAGGGATGTTCATATAGTCGCCGGCTTTTATCTGCATAATCCTTTCACTTTCAAATTCAAGTTCCGCATTGCCCTGTAACAATAAAACCCATTCATCTTTTTCCTGGTCGAACCATTTTCCATCAGGTGTAACCTGCCCTGTTGAAATAATCCGCTCAATAGTTACGCCTGCCGTTTCGATAAGCTTTTCAGATAATTCATTTCTCTCTGCGGTTGGAAGTTTCTTGTGCTGATATATGTTCGATGTTTTCATGGTAAAATATTTTTAACGGATTATGATCTCTTTATTCTTCTTTTTGGCTGAAATAAAGACATATTACAAATGTACAAAATGTTTCTAAGTACAATGAAACAAAAGTCCATAAATAATTATTTCTATTTTTGCATATCACTTTAAATTAATCTAACAATTATAAATATGAGAAAACTATTCATTTTACTGGCTCTGCCTTTTATATTCGCGTTTAGCCAGTCAGGGACAAATTCAACAAAACAAACAGGAATGAAACTAAAAGCAAGGACAATGCTTAGCGTGGTGCTTTCAACCGACGACATCATTAAAGCGCTGGTTGATAAATACGGCGAAGCCAATAAAGTAAAGATTGAAAAAGGTGTGAAACAATGTGCCGCCTTATGGACTGACAAAGATGGTGATGCCAATGCTTTCAAAGATTTCTGCATCACCAATTTTGCAAAGCCGGGCGACGACCAGAAAAAGCTGTTCGACAGACTTTCCACTAACTTCGAAACCATGTTCGGTTGCTTCAATAAAATGCACCTTAACCTTAAAAAGCCTTTGGATGAGGATATGGGAGATATGCTTCCTATTGATGACCTCTTCGGAAGCTATGATCCTTCGGCTCATTTCGCCGACGATTTCTTTGCTAACAAGATAGCCTTTACCGTTATCCTTAATTTCCCTCATTTCTCGCTGAAAGAAAAAGAGGAACAGGGCGGCAAATGGTCGAGGCTGGAATGGGCCTATTCAAAAATGGGCGATGTGTTCACTGCACGCGTGCCTGCCGAAATGGAACAAAAATATTCTGATGCCCTTACTGCCGCTGATTCCTACATTTCATCGTATAATATTTACATGGGCAAGATAGTGGACGACAACCTGAAGCCTGTTTTCCCTGCCGACTTCAAGTTGATTACTCACTGGGGCTTGCGCGATGAACTGAAATCGCACTACGCAGATGCTGACGGCTTGCCCAAAATGAAACTGATATATGCCGTTATGAAGGACATCATTACTCAGGACATCCCTACGGAAGTTATTGACAAGAACGATTACCAGTGGAACCCCAATTCCAATAAGCTTTACAAGGACGGCAGGGAGCATACGGCCACGCCTGAGAATAACAAGCGTTACCAATATATACTCGATAATTTCAAAGCTAACCTTGCTATTGACAAATACAGTCCGCAGGCACCGACCTATATACAAAGGAAGTTCGACGGCGAGATGCAGATGACGCAGGAAGAACTGGAAAAGATATTCACCACTTTCCTCTCCTCTCCCACCGTTAAAAAGGTTGCAGCGCTTATCAGCAAGAGATTAAAGAGAACACTTGAACCTTTTGATATCTGGTACGATGGTTTCAAGAGCCGCAGCACCATATCGGAAGCTGACCTCGACAAAGCCACTAAAACCAAATATCCTAACAAGGAAGCTTTTGCAAAAGACCTTCCGAACATACTCACTAAGGTTGGTTTTACCAAGGAAAAAGCCGATTACATTGTGTCGCAGGTGGAAGTGGATGCTTCACGCGGCGCAGGTCATGCGTGGGAATCGGATATGAAAGGCGACAAAGCTCATTTGAGAACGAGAGTAGGCAAGGATGGCATGGATTACAAAGGCTATAACATTGCTGTTCACGAATTCGGGCACAATGTGGAGCAGACCATCACCCTTAACGACATTGATTATTACATGCTGCGCAGCGTTCCCAACACTTCATGCACCGAAGCCGTGGCTTTCATGTTCCAGCAGAAAGACCTGCAGTTACTGGGTTACAAGGAAGACGAAACCACAAGGAAAGCGTATTTCGCTCTTGATAATTTCTGGTCGGCTTATGAGATAATGGGCGTTTCGCTGGTGGATATGCAGGTTTGGAAACTGATGTACCAGCACCCGAATGCCACTGCCGAGCAGCTTAAAACATCTACCGTTGCCATTGCCAGAAATGTATGGAACCAGTATTATGCCGATGTAATGGGCAGCAAGGACGAGCCTATACTGGCTATTTATTCGCACATGATAGAGGACCCCCTGTATTTATCGGCATATCCTATAGGCCACCTTGTAGATTTCCAGATCGAGAAATACATGGAAGGCAAGAACTTTGCCACCGAACTGCAGCGCATTTTGCTTTCCGGCAGCATTACTCCCCAGCAATGGATGAAGAATGCAGTGGGCAGCGAAATTAGCGGACAGGCCTTGATTGATGCCACCGAAGAGGCGATGAAGAACCTTAAAGAATAGAGTTTCTGACATTGAAATTAGTAGGCAGAAGGCAGCAGCAGGAGGCAGTTACTAGTTATGAGTTTGGAGTGAGGAGTTTAATTAGTTATTTGAAGAAAAGGAAAGTGTAATTACAGTTGATTACTATTTTTATTTAACAATATATAGCTTCCACCCATCACTCATTTTGAAATATTTTGTAGTCGCTATTTGAATGATTCCGGCAGGTACAGTAATTATAAAATCAACAAACGCAACCCCTAATATAGCTAACAGATAACCTGTGTCATCATTTATAAGATCCTCATGACCATCATATTTCGGTTGCCATGTTGCACTTGAGACATAAGCAATTCCACTTAAAAAAGCAACAGAAGAAAGACCTGTAGCTAATAATGTACCGTTTCTGCGTTTGCTTATTCTTTGAATTTCATTTATATTTATTTTATTTCCCTTTACTAAAACTGAGGAATCAGATATTGATTCTATTTTTCCACATATTATTATATTATTGTTATATCTTTTTATGACTATCCTATCACCTTCAATGAAAGTAATACTATTAGGCTTATCCTGGTTCTTTCTCAATTTTGTTTGCTTAACAATTAATTTATTCCCTGTTGGTTTATTAATGCCAGAAAAACTTACAATAGATTTCCTTTTACCTGTTATCGTTAAATCCGGATAATTATTATTATTAATAACGATATGCTTTACGGAATTCAATGAAATGCTAAAAGCATTAAGTTTTGTTTCTTCTTTTATATTGTAAATGACATAATAATCACTTACTGAAACCACATGCCCGATTATTGTCTCTCCAGTAACATTGATAATCGTATCATTGAAACTTTGTGAAAATATCAATGAAGTTTTCAAAATAAACAGAAGGATGATAAGCTTTTTCATAATATTTCTTACTCTTTTACTTAGCTTACTATTTCAAACTTTTTTATAAACATAATGCTTTTCACAAACAAATATACTCATTTCTCAATATCCCCTAATATGTACTTCTAAATTATTTGCCCAACTTGTTAATTGTACTGTTTAAATAAGTATATTTACATCATCAAAACAGTTAATAAAACATCTAACTTCCAACTTTTAACTTTATAAACATTAAACTTATCAAGCTATGACAATAAGAAACATGCCATCAATAGGGATAAATGAACTTTCAGTTAACGACCCTGCTACCGAAGTTATTAAAGATTCACTTGCATTGACTACTTCCGGCGTTGCTGCTATGAGCGGCTGCACTACCACCGATACTATGGTGCATAATGCCGGGAATTTATTGCAGGTCAAGTTATCAGGCTCTCTGGTTCGTCCGCAATTATATACAAACACCGAGGTAACCGCACAGAAGAGAATTACGGTGAAATTATATAATAAGGTGATCAACTTTATGAAAGGCGCAGCCGATGATGAAGCTACACAGGCAGGCGATATTAATGCGGGGATAGTGCTGGTTTTAGGTTGCGGTGCTCATTTATCAAAGAAAGTTAGCGGCAGCCAGCCCGATTTCGGGGTAACAGGTTCAGGAGTTGGCTGGGTTAAAATACATGCCCGCAAAGCTGTTGAAGGTGCCGAAGCGCATATTTTCAGACTTTGCATTGTTGCTGCCAAAAACACCCTCCCATCTAAAGGAGACTGTGTTGATTTTGTGTCTTTAGAAGGAACTATTGAGGTTTCCGGACTGCCTAGCGGAACAGTTCTGGCAATTAACCATACAAGCATTCTGCCTGTAAGCCATACCAAGCCTAAATC
>JBEKEO010000107.1:0-9695 GCA_050013795.1 Bacteroidales bacterium | reverse complement strand
TGATAGCTATTTATGAGTTTTTGAATGGAGAGACCTATTTCAGGAATCCGGGCAAAGAAGAAGAACCTCCTGTAATATTATAAATCATGCTGAAAGGCAAACGCGTCATACTGGGTATAAGTGGCGGCATTGCTGCGTACAAATCGGCTGTACTTATAAGGCTGTTGGTAAAAGCAGGTGCGGAAGTTAAAGTTATTGCTACTAATCACGCTCTTGAATTTATTACCCAATTAATCCTCGAAACACTTTCACAAAACAAACTTTATTATAATCTTTTCAGTGACGAAAACGATTTTTCCACCGAGCATGTTTCTATTTCCGACTGGGGCGATATATTCATCGTTGCCCCTGCAACAGCAAACATCATAGGAAAATTAGCAAATGGGATTGCTGATGATGCTTTATCTACATCACTGCTGGCTTTTAATAAAAAAATATTTGTAGCACCTTCGATGAATTGCAAAATGTTTGAAAACTTTGCTGTTCAAAAGAACCTATGCTTCCTGAAAGATAATGGGATCATTATCATAGAACCCTCCGAAGGTTATCTTGCCTGCGGATACGAAGGTAAAGGCAGGATGGAAGAACCAGAAAATATTATTTCCTTTGTTGAAAAGGAATTAAAAAAAAAAGCTAAGCTAAGAGGTAAAAAAGCCCTCGTTACAGCAGGTCCAACATACGAAGCAATAGACCCTGTTAGATTTATCGGTAATCATTCAACTGGATTGATGGGTTTCTCTGTGGCGGAAGAACTAGCTGAAAACGGCGCAGATGTTATTCTTATTTCAGGTCCTACCAAATTAAATCTTGCAAACTATACAATTAAGAGAATTGATGTTATTTCTGCCGACGACATGTATAAAGCCTGCATGAAAGAATTTACCAATGCCGATATTATTATTATGTCAGCCGCAGTTGCCGATTATTGTCCTGCTGAAACTTCATCAAAAAAGATAAAAAAGGAGGGAAGCGAGTTTACACTTCACCTGAAACCTACAAAAGATATACTTTCTGAGTTTGGAAAGAATAAACGTAAAAACCAGGTGTTTGTTGGGTTTGCACTTGAAACTGATAATGAAATTGAGCATGCAAAAAAGAAATTGCATACTAAAAACCTTGATTTCATCGTTATGAACACTTTAAAAGATAAAGGTGCCGGTTTCGGATATAGCACAAATAAAATAACCATTATTGACAAATCAAATGAAATAACTACTTTTGGGTTGAAAGGGAAAACCGAAGTAGCTAAGGATATAGTGAAAAAAATAATTGAACAGTTCTAATTACATCTTTCTGATATGAGAAAAATTGCTCTTGTTCTTTTTCTGATAACCTATTTTGGCATTACTTGCAGTTCGCAGGAACTTAATTGTTCAGTTAGTATTGCTACTCCTGGTATTGAAGGCGATAAAACTATTTACACTGTTTTACAAACATCTGTTTTCGAATTTATGAACACCCATAAATGGTCGAGTTATACTTATGCTGCTCCGGAAAAGATTGAATGCACCATTCTTATCACTATTACAAAAAGGGTTGGTGATGTTTTTACCGGAAGTATAACGGTGCAATCACGAAGACCTATATATAAATCTTCGTACAATTCTACCATGCTGAATTATGAAGATGATAATTTTCAGATTACCTATGATCAAGGGCAGCCCCTCAATTATGACGAAAGCAAATTTACCGATAACCTTACATCAGTGCTTGCATTTTATGCCGATATCATCATTGGGCTTGACCTTGATTCATATCAGTTGAAAGGAGGAACAACTATGTTCGAAATAGCACAAACAGTTGTTACCGCTGCTCAAAATGCTGCTGAAGCGGGTTGGCAAGCTTCACAAAGCGCTTCACAAAGAAACAGGTTTTGGCTGATAGAAAACCTGTTGAATAATGTTTATGCGCCTATAAGGGAAAGCATATACAGTTATTACCGTAAAGGCATGGATATGCTGGTTGACAATGCAACTTCTGGAAGGTTGTCCATATCAGTTGCTTTTGATAAGCTTAAATCTGTCCATGAAGATAAACCGGGCTCATTCTTTATGCAGCTTTTCTTTAGTCAATCCAAAGCCGACGAAATAGTTAACATTTTTTCCAATGCAAGTGTAAGCCCTGCCGATAAAACCAAGATAGCCACAATTTGTAAGGAAATTGACCCTACAAATTCAAATAAATATAACAAGATTAATCAGTAGAGAAAGTTTGAATTTGCATACAATTTAAAGTTTCTCAATTTCCTATATCCAATTTCCAACTCCTAAATTCCAAGTAATTCTTTACTTCATCATTGGACATTGAGTGCCTACCTTGCCGTAAAGCAGGCTGCCTACTTTTACTTTTAGCACTTCTTTACTTGCTGCCATTTATACTTAACAATACCTAAATAGGTAATTGATGTAATTTCCAGTTAAATTTCTTAATTTTGCACCCATAATTCGCAACATGTTAACCCATCTTTCCATAAGCAATTATGCGCTGATAAACGAGCTTGAAATTGATTTCAGGGAAGGGATGACCATTATTACCGGCGAAACAGGAGCGGGGAAATCCATACTCATAGGTGCACTTTCGCTTATACTCGGTCAGCGTGCCGATGCACAGTCGCTGCTTGATAAGCAAAGGAAATACGTGGTGGAAGGAACGTTCAGGATAAAAGATTATGATGTAAATGATTTCTTCGACCGCTGCGAACTGGATTACGACGATACTACCGTGATACGAAGGGAGATAAGCCCCAACGGCAAATCGAGGGCTTTTATCAACGATACTCCCGTTAACCTTGAGCAGGTAAAGGAACTGGGCGAAATGCTGGTGGATGTTCATTCGCAGCACAAAACCCTTACGCTTCAGGATGCAAAGTTCCAGCTTGCCTTTATTGATGCCTTTGTAGGGCATGATAAGCTATTGGCTGATTTTAGGAACGATTTCCATCATTTTAACCGGTTGAAATCTGACCTTTCCGTACTGTGTGAGCAGGAAAAGCAATCCAAAGCCGACCAGGATTATTACCAGTTCCAGTTTGATGAGCTGAACACCGCAAAGCTTGAGGAAGGGGAGCAGGAAGCGCTGGAAAAGGAGATTGAACTGTTGAATCATGCCGAAGAAATAAAGCTGAACCTTGGCAAAGCCACTGCAGCATTATCATCGGGCGATTACAGCCTTACGGCCATGATTAAGGAAGTAAGCAATATACTGGCAAAAGCCGCCGCCATGCATCCTGGGCTTGAAGATATTTCAAAGCGCATTGAAGCCTGCCATATTGAGGTAAAGGATATTGCAGGCGAAATAGAGAAAGCGGAACAGAAGATCATTTACAGCCCTGTCCGCATTGAAGAAATAAACGAAAGACTGGATACCATTTATCGCCTGTTGCAGAAACACAGGCTGAACACAGTTAAAGAACTGATTGAACTGAAAGATAACATAGCCATTAAACTGGATTCTATATTTTCTATTGACACCAAGATTGAAGCGCTAAAGAAGGAGACCAAGGCAAAGCAGGAAAAGCTGAATGAACTGTCGACCCAGATATCGAAGAACAGGAAGAAAGCAAAAACACAGATAGAGAAAGGCGTTTCGGATGTGCTGAAGAAACTGGCGATGAAAGATGCCGTGTTCTGTATTTCCTTCACCGATCTGCCCGAGTTCAATATAAATGGTAAGGACAGCGTTACCTTAATGTTCAACGCCAACAAAGGCGGCGAGCTGAAAGAACTGTCGAAAGTCGCTTCAGGAGGAGAATTATCCAGATTAATGTTAAGTATCAAATCCATGATTTCCGTTGAAAAACTATTGCCTACCATCATCTTCGATGAGATAGACCAGGGCGTTTCAGGCGAAATTGCCGATAAGGTTGGCAATATCATGAAGACCATGTCGGAAACCATGCAAGTTATAGCCATAACACATTTACCACAAATAGCCGTAAAAGGATCCGCACATTTGCTTGTTTACAAAGAATCGGATGGCAAAGCTGCACATACCGGTATTACTGTACTTAAAGAGAAGGAACGCATTTCCGAGATAGCTAAAATGCTTAGTGGGAACGAACTCACCAAGGCGGCGCTTGAAAATGCAAAAGCATTGTTGAAAAATTAGATTAATTTTATATCCTCAAAAACAATTAGAGGATGTTAAGATTCGGGGATAAAAAAATTACAATACTTTTCTTATTTATTATTCTTTCTTTTTCTTGCTCGTCGCAAACCATCTTTTTCTGCGATACAGCAGGCATTTTTGCCGGAAATAAATCAACCATCCATTTCAAATGCCCTTATTATTATAACTTCTTAACTTCAAAAGAGGATACGGTTGTCAATATTAATTCCCAGCATAGGGTAAAGGGCGATATTGTTATAAGGGCATCAGTTGAGAACAAAGCGCTGGATGGAACTATTTACTTTTATCTTGGCGATACAGTCTTATTTATGCAGGGCTTTATGAAGCACGGCAAAGCCGACAGCACATTTATCGGTTATCATATTTACCTTGCCAATTACAAGCGTGAATCTTTCAAATCTAATTATAAGAATGGACTGAAGAACGGCGAAGAGACAGAGTATAATGATAAAGGAACAATAATCTTCATAAGGAATTATAAGAATGGTGTTTTGGACGGTGCATATAAACAATTTGATGATTTTGGGAATGTCTTATCACAGGGGATTTATAAAGATGGTAAGAAGGAAGAAACATGGAAAGAAGCCAACCCCGAAACAAGGGTAATCGTTTACCAGAATTTTAAAGATGATATATTGATTGATTATGTGTGGACTTCAACCTATTCCAACGGGAAAACATTTATCGAAGGAACTTGTGATAAGGACGGGAAAAAGCAGGGCATATTTAAGATTTATGATGAGAACGGAATGCTGAAAAGAACCGAATCATATAAAAACGGAAAGCGCAATGGCTATTTTACCGATTATATGGATGGAAAACCTGTAAGAAAGGTCAAGTACCACAACGATATGATCGTTAACTGAAAAATAAATTCAAAATTCCTATGCAACCTTTTTTAATTTCACAGTCTATCTATTGAAAAGCATCTGTTATGACCGATGATGAAATCATAGAAGGCTGCCGGAAGTTCAGGAAGGACGCTCAAAAAGCCCTTTATGAAAAATATGTTTGCACGTTCAGGGCTATCTGCAGGCGCTATACTGCCGATACTCAGGATGCAAACGATATACTGCACGATTGTTTTATAAAGATTTTTACCAAGATCGATCAGTATGCCGGCAATGGTTCTTTTGAAGGATGGATGAAGCGTATCATTATCAATGCATGCATTACCTGGTTCAAAGATAAGAGGGTAAATGGCCAGTATCTTAAGATTGATGATATAAAAGATTGCGGAGATTATGATGATAACGGTGAATCGGAAGAAGAAAGCGAAGATGTGCGTTCAACTATTCAGAATGCCAATTTCACTAAAGAAGAAATTCAGCAGGCTGTTGATTTATTACCCGAAGGATATAAAATGGTTTTCTTTTTATATGTTTTTGAAAATTATAAACACCATGAAATTGCAAGGGAACTCAATATTGATGCCAACACATCTAAATCGCAGTTATCAAGAGCAAGGAAACTGTTGCAGAAAAAACTGATGGAATTGTGCAAAGCAAAAGTATTGATTACATCATAAACATTTAACTGATATATATACATAAGATCTATTAATAACAGTATCAAAAAATAATAAAATGGAACCTGCAAATAACTATTTGGATGAGCTTGTAAGGAAAGCATTTCCCGAGGAGGATACAAGGTCTGACAATGCAGCCCTGTGGGATAGCATTGACAAAACATTGAAATATAAAGGGTTTCTTAGATTCTCATTAAGCCACTTTAATATTTATTACTCTGTTTTGATAGTTGTAATTATATCATCTGCATCCTATCTGTTCATAAACAATAATAATTCTCAAAATACTCCTCCTTTAAATAATAATTCAATAAAACTTGTTCCAACTGTAAAAGATAGTTCTCAACAGGAATTAAAAAATGAAGCAACTGTTTCTTCCATTCAACAAACAGGCAACGCACAAAATATACAAAACCAATCCTCCGGGAAATCAGATAAAAATTCTTTAGCTGTTGTAAATAATAAGACAGATAAACCTTCATCTCCAACCGGAGATACCGGTTCGAGAAAAACAAAGAAAATTAAAGTGGTGAAAAAACAGTTGGTAATCACCGATACTGTTCACAAGAAAGATACTGTGTATATAAAGAAACATTCTCCATAAAAACAAGTATATTTTGTTAACTTTGGTGAGAATATTTTTTATATAAATCCTTTGCTGTCAAATAAACACAAATATTTATTATCGTTATTAGTAATAGTAACTGTCCCTGGTTTATCTTATGCACAGAACACAAATGTTATTCACAATAAGTCTTCCCAGCCCGACACCAGCGAATATGAGATCATTTACCAGGTTGATACCATACATCAGACAAAAACAATTATTGAGCACGATACAATAATCCAATCTGATACTTCAGCAAAAAAGGCTGATACAGCAAATATTGTGAAACTTTTAAGTAGAGTTGATAATTATGATACGATTAAAATAAAAAATGATAAACATGTATACTTAGACTTTCTTTTATCCCCATTTATTTATTCGAATAACTATAAGGGAAACGATGCATCGGCAAATACATTAATTGATTACAGAAGAAGCAATGAAAAGCCACAGCTCTCGTTTTCTTTTTCATTAACTCCCGAGTATAAAATTAACAGATGGAGCATACAGTCTGGCTTGCAATACAGCCTGCTGAGAAATAAATATATTTACCCTTACCAGGTTGAAAAGAGTACTGTTTATAAGCAGGATTCCTCATATTCTGCGTATCAGCCATATATAGTGGATATATATTACCAAGTAAATGGACCTGATACAACAATGGATACAGTGTGGGGCCATCATTGGGTAACAGTACATGATACCTTAACTAAAACTAAAAAAGAAACGGTATCTCAGGTAAAGAACGGCATACAGTATTGCAGTTTTATTGAAGTACCATTGATATTCGGATTTGAGTTCTTTAATTATAAAAAATTAAGCCTAGAATTAAAAACAGGGGTGATCACTTCTTTCATAGTATATCGTAAAGGCGAAATTGTAACTTTCAATGATGGAACCCAGACATTTATTAATCTATCAGCGTATCCTTTTGTTACTACTACTTTTTCGGGGTACTTGGGACTTAATATAAATTATGAAATAAGTAAAAACATCAACATTGAAGTTCTTCCGTATTATCAGGAAGGCTATTCTTCTCTTTTGAAAAAAGAATCCTCAATTTCTCAGATCATTGACAAAAAAGGAATTTCTATTGGTTTAAAATATAAATTTTAAATATTTAAAAGAAAAGCATGCAACCTTTTTAAGTTTTTAAGTCTTATAATTGAATTCAAGAGTACCGGTATTTATAAACCAAATTTAATTAACAAGATTTATTAACTTAAAAACCTAAAATCATGAAAAAGCTCATCTTATTCATATTATTTGCGGGCTTCATAAGTTTCGCAAATGCACAATTGCAGAAAACATACCCTCATGCAGGGCAATGGAAACATCAATTAACGGATACATTAGACTCAACAGCTTGCCAGGCAAGTTTTGGGTACGACACTTCAAATACATTGCCGAATTTGATTTACTTTACTGATTATTCAAGCGGGTATATCAATTCATGGTACTGGACTTTCGGCGACAGCACAACCTCAACACTTCAAAACCCGACCCATACCTATGCCGGTGATGGAACATATTATGTTTGCCTAACAATAAGTGATATTGATTCAAACGGTAATGTGATTTGTTCAGGCACATATTGCGCTTATATTGTTATAGGTAATCAGCCAATAGCTTGCCAGGCAAATTTTGGGTATTATACAGACACTACACATGGGAATATGTTTAGCTTTTATGATTATTCCAGCGGAAATATCAATTCCTGGTTATGGACTTTTGGCGATAGTACAACTTCTACACTTCAATATCCGGTTCATACCTATGCTAATACCGGAACATATACAGTTTGCTTAACAGTGAGCGATATTGATTCAAGCGGTAATGTGGTTTGTTCAAACACATATTGCACTACAGTTGTTGCAGGTAATACGCCAACTTCTGCTTGTCAGGCATATTTTGGGTATTATGCAGACACTTCACATACGAATATGATTGACTTTTATGATTATTCGGGCTGGTATTCAAGCGGAAATATCAATTCATGGTTATGGACATTCGGCGACAGTACGACTTCTACACTTCAAAACCCGGTTCATATCTATGCCGGTAATGGGTCTTATTATGTTTGCCTGACAGTAAGTGATATTGATTCTAACGGTAATGTGATTTGTTCAAATACATATTGCAATTATGTATATGTTAACAATACACCACCATCAGGCTGCCAGGCATATTTCGGTTATTATGCTGACACTACACATACGAATATGATTGACTTCTTCAATTATTCAAGCGGATATAGCAATTCATGGTACTGGACTTTTGGCGATAGCACATCTTCTACGCTTCAAAACCCGACTCATACCTATGCCAGTAATGGGACATATTATGTATGCTTGACAGTAAGTGATATTGATTCAAATGGTAATGTGATTTGTTCAAGTACATATTGTAATTATGTTGTTATTGGAATTAACACACACTGCTCTGCATATTTTAATATTTATCCCGATTCAACTACAATGCATCATTACTATGTAGTGAATATGGCTTCAGGAATTCCACCGTTAACATATATGTGGAGCTGGGGTGACGGAACGTATGATACAAATCCTTATCCAAGTCATACCTATAGCGCCGCCGGTTATTATACTATTTGCCTCACAATTTCCGATTCCATTGGATGCTCAAGCTCATATTGCGATTCTTCATATATCCAGAAGTCGCAAAATTCGATGATCACTGTTAATGTGATTTCACAGGGAAATCCTTCCGGAATAAAAGAGTTGACAAGTGATTCTCAGTTCTCATTATTCCCGAATCCGGCAACTGATAATATTACAGTAATGATTTCCGGAAAAGCAACAATAGAAATGCTGAATGCAGAAGGGCAAATAATGAAAAGTATTGTGGCTGACAACAATGAAACGATTATTGATGTTTCATCCTTTGCAAAAGGAATATATATTGTGAAAGTGATAAGTGAAAAGGGGATAACCGTGAAGAAATTCATAAAACAATAAGTGCAATTGCTTTTAGTCTATGAATTGAAATAAATAAAAGAGTATAAACAAAAGGGAAGTCCTGTACATAGGGGCTTCCCATTTTGAGTTGCTGATAAGGTTAATAAATAACAATATTTTCTATTTTAATGGGTAAGAATAAATAGATTTTAATTTATTTTTAAAATAAGCGTGCAACCTTTTTAAGTTTCTGAGTCTTATAATTGAATTTAAGAGTACTGGCAATAAAAACCTAAAACTATGAAAAAACTCATCTTTTTAATCTTATTTGCAGGCTTTATGAGCTATGCTAATACACAAACTGCGTATATTACAAATCAGAATTCTAACACAGTATCCGTTATTAACCTGGCTACAAATACCGTTTCGGATTCAATTAATGTTGGTATGAATCCTGCAGGTGTATCAGTAAGTTCAGATGGAAGTAAGGTATATGTTACAAATGATGGAACTG
>JBEKEO010000106.1:0-9730 GCA_050013795.1 Bacteroidales bacterium | reverse complement strand
TTTTCCTTCTTTATAAAAGAAATTATCAATTTCTTGTTTAGTCATTCCGAGAAATTTTTCAAGCCTTTCATACCACTCATCTGAAATCTGAAAATTGTTTTTTAACAAACGATTCACTCCCATGCCAGTAGGAACTAAAACCCACATATCTATTGGCAACACCCTTAAACATTCTATTGAACGCCACTCAACCTGCATGCCACAAGGATCAATATATGCAAGTGTTCTGAAATTTTTGTTTTTAGGATTACGTAAGAAGTTCGCCATATCAATCATCTTTTTATTGCAGTCGTCACAAACAATGTGAATTGTCTTTTTGGGAAAATCTTCTTTCGTGTTTTTCTCAAGTAATTTGAAATTCTTGGGTTCTTTTTCAACGAAATAATAAAGGTCAAAAGGTTTCGGTTTATCAATTTCAATTATACGTCTTGCTGCACCAACGGTAATATTAATGTCAACTTTATTATCCTTAATGATGAAACCAGTACCTGCAAAGCCGTCAAAATACATAGTCTTAAACCCGTGATACTTGTTCATGATTGTTAAGTATGATTTAGCATACTCAACAAGTATTTCAATTTTAATTTTAGTCCAATCACCACCAAACTGTTTCATATTGGTTAGTTTTTTGTTTAAGGAAAATTAATTTTTTTTAAGTTGTTTTGATATTAGCATTGTTAATCAATCGGAGTGATTTGCATTGCCTGGAAATTATTTCTCTCTTTATCACTTATTCTTACTTACAAATTTATACAATTTTCATAGATTACAAGAAAAACATCATCTATTCCCCCATTCCTCCTGTTTCCCAAGTCTTTCTTTATAATCATTTCCTCTTTCCCTATGCTTATTGCGTTCATGCCTATAAGCATTGCGTCCATAACTACCTGCCTACCGGAAAGTCGGGTGATAAAGCAATCTATGTGTCATAGTATCCTTAACATAATAGTAGAATAACCCTGAAATCTTCAAAACTGCGTCTCAGCCAGAATCCAAAGCAAGCTGGTAAATTTCGAAAACGGTCCGGAAACAGTAGATATCGGTCCGATATCTATAGTAAACAGTCCGATATCTATAGTAAACGGTCCGATATCTGTAGTAAACGGTCCGATATCTATAGTAAACAGTCCGATATCTATAGTAAACGGTCCGATATCTATAGTAAACGGTCCGATATCTGTAGTAAACGGTCCGATATCTATAGTAAACGGTCCGATATCTGTAGTAAACGGTCCGATATCTGTAGTAAACGGTCCGATATCTATAATAAACGGTCCGATATCTGTAGTTAACAGTCCGATAACGATAGGAATTAGTCAAATGATGAGATGTTTTTGAAAAATGACAGTGATTATTCAACCGATACGCTGCTTGTTATAAAAAATCCCCATTAACCATTAAAAGCATTTTCATATTTTATTATTATTTTTACATTTTCAACGACAGGAATAAAAAATCAGACTATGTCAGAAAACAACATGTTGAAACCCGATTATTTGTTTGAAGTAAGCTGGGAAGTATGTAATAAGGTGGGCGGCATTTATACCGTTATTTCAACCAAGGCGCTTACGCAGGTTAACGAATTCAATGATAATTATATTTTAATAGGCCCCGATGTTTGGAAGGAAACCAGCGTAAACCCCGAGTTCATTGAAGATAAATTCCTGTACCGTTCATGGAGGGAGGAAGCCGAATCCGAAGGGCTGCGTTTAAAAGTGGGTCGCTGGAATATAGCAGGGAAGCCGGTTGCCATTCTGGTTGATTTCACACAGTATTTCGCTATAAAGGATAAGATATTTGCCGAGTTCTGGGAGAATTACAAGCTTGATTCATTGTCAGGACAATGGGATTATACTGAACCGGCTATGTTCGGTTATGCCGCCGGCAAAGTGATTGAAAGCTTTTATATTCATAATTGTTCCGGGCGCGATAAGATCATCACACAGTTTCATGAATGGATGACAGGTGCAGGGATATTGTATTTAAAAGACAGGGTGCCGCAGGCAGGAACAGTGTTCACCACTCATGCCACTGCCATTGCCCGCAGTATTGCAGGGAACGGGCTGCCACTTTATAAGAATATTGAAACATATAATGCCGATGTACTTGCGAAAGATTTTAATATTGTTGCCAAGCAATCGCTCGAAAAGATTTCCGCACAACTATCTGATACGTTCACTACAGTCAGTGAGATCACTGCCAAAGAGTGTAAATATTTTCTTGGAAAAGAGGTGGATATCATTACTCCCAATGGTTTTGAAGATTCATTCGTACCTGCAAAAGAAGTATTCGATACCAAAAAGGAAGAAGCCAGGAAAAAGCTTTTTGATGTTGCCGAAGCCTTGTTAAACCAGCAGCTTTCTCGCAGCAGTATGCTGGTATGCATCAGCGGGCGTTATGAGTTCAAGAATAAAGGTATTGACCTTTTTATAGATTCGCTTGGAAAGCTTAATAAACGTGATGATGTAGGCAATGAAGTCATTGCTTTTATTCTTGTTCCTGCAAATCAGTCAGGACCAAGAAGAGATATTTTTGACAGAATAGGTAAACCGAATTTTGATGCACCTGTTACCAATGATTACCTTACCCATTATCTTCATGATGCTGAGTTTGACCCTTCCATTAAGAGAATAAAATCAAACGGGCTTAATAATTCGAAGTCGGATAAGGTGAAGATAATTTTTGTTCCTTCCTACCTCAACGGAACAGATGGTATTTTCAACATGCATTATTACGACCTGCTGATAGGGATGGATATAAGTGCGTTTCCTTCGTATTACGAACCATGGGGTTATACGCCGCTGGAAAGTATTGCTTTTCATATACCCACTATCACTACATCGCTTTCAGGCTTTGGCAAATGGGTGGATGCAAAATATGGCAAGCTGGAATATGGTGTTGCGGTCATTGACCGTAACGACGAGAATGATACGGAAGTCACTGATCAGATAGTTTCTCTTATATTGCGTTGCACGCACAGGAATGCAGATGAAAAGAAAAAATCGAGAGAGAAAGCTTATGATATCTCCCGTTCATTGTTATGGTCAAATTTTATTAAAAGCTATAACGAAGCGTACAGCAATACGCTGAATAAAGTGATAAACGAACGTGCCGACCAGTACAGGAGCAAACAACTTCCCGAGCTGTTGCATGTATTGAAAACCGTTCAGCAGAATAAACCTATATGGAAAAAGATACTTGTCAAATCTGATTATCCTGAGGGATTATCCGACCTGATAAGGCTTACCAAAAACCTTTGGTGGACGTGGAATTATGAAGCGCAGGACCTTTTTGAAATGATTAACCCTGTGCTGTGGGAAAAGTGGAATCATAACCCTATATCCATGCTGCAGGCATTAACGTATGAACAATTGCTTCAACTGGAGAAGAACGAGGAGTTCATCAAAAATTTAAAAGAGGTTTATGGAAAGTATGATGCATATATGCGGGCAGGATGCGATAAACCTAAAGAACAGATAGCATATTTCAGCATGGAATATGGCTTGCACGATTCGCTGAAGATATTTTCAGGAGGGCTTGGCATTCTTGCCGGTGATTACCTTAAACAGGCGAGTGATTCAAATGTCAATATAGTAGGAGTGGGCTTATTATACCGTTACGGATATTTTAAGCAGGAACTTTCACCCACCGGTGAACAACTGGAAGCATATATTCCCCAGAAGTTTTCACATCTTCCTTTAATACCTGTCAGAATTAATGATAGTGAAGATCACGGTAATGAGAATAACTGGCTTAAAATTCGTCTGGCTCTTCCCGGTCGTACATTATTGGCTAAAGTATGGAGAGTGGATGTCGGTCGTATCCCTTTGTATTTGCTTGATACAGATATTGAAGATAATATTGCTGAAGACAGGACCATTACACACCAGCTTTATGGCGGTAATAATGAGAATCGTTTGAAACAGGAGCTATTGCTTGGTGTTGGAGGTATCAGGTTGCTTGATGCTGTTGACATACATCCTGATATATATCATTGCAACGAAGGACATGCCGCTTTTATTGGCATTGAAAGGATGCGGAAATTCGTGCAGGATGATTTCTTTGTGTTCAGGGAAGCTATGGAAATAGTAAGAGCATCGACTTTATTTACTACGCATACGCCTGTTCCTGCAGGGCACGATGTTTTTAGTGAAGATCTTTTAAGGGCATACATTCCGCATTATGCTGACCGTTTAAATATTGACTGGGATACATTCATGAACCTGGGACGAGAAAAGGAAAATGACCCGAATAATAAGTTTTCCATGAGTGTACTTGCCGTGAAGCTTTCGCAGGAAGTCAATGGTGTAAGCCGCATACATGGAGGTGTTTCGCGCGAAATGTTTCAACATTTATGGGAAGGATTCTTCCCTGATGAACTGCATATAGGCTATGTTACCAATGGGGTGCATTATCCTACCTGGACTGCAAAAAGATGGCAGCAATTATATAACATGCAGTTCGGGGAAGACTTTGAAAAAGACTGGTCAAATAAAGAGCACTGGAAAAAAATATTCCATGTATCCGATGAAGAAGTTTGGAAGATAAGGCAAACCCAGCGGAAGGAACTGATTGACTTTCTGAAAGTGCATGTTGAGGAAAATCTTACAAAGCGTCAGGACAATCCCAAAAATATCCTTGAGATCATTGATTCCTTTAATGAAAATGCTTTGACTATAGGATTTGCACGAAGGTTTGCAACATATAAAAGGGCGTATCTTCTTTTTAAGAACCTTGAAAAACTTGCCAAGATAGTTAATAAACCAAAGATGCCGGTTCAGTTTATCTTCGCAGGGAAAGCCCATCCAGCCGATGTGGAAGGACAGAATCTTATTAAGCAAATTATTGAAGTTTCCAAACAAAAAGAATTTATCGGCAAGATAGTCTTTATTGAAAATTATGATATGACCATTGCTTCCAAGTTGGTTCAGGGTGTGGATATCTGGCTGAATACACCAGAAAGGCCTCTTGAGGCATCGGGAACATCAGGGCAAAAAGCAGTGATGAACGGCGTGGTTAATTTCAGCGTTCTCGACGGATGGTGGGCTGAAGGATATATTGAAAAGGCAGGCTGGGCGCTGAAGGAAGAAGTTACATATAAAAACCCTCAGTTTCAGGATGAGCTGGATGCAGAGACCATTTATGAAATACTTGAAAACTCAATAATCCCCACTTTCTATAAACGGGATAAGCAGGGAATACCTTCAAAATGGATTTCATATATTAAAAACACCATAGCTGAAATAGCTCCTCAGTTCACTACAAAAAGAATGATAGATGAATATTTCACTAAGTATTATTCCAGATTGTTCGAACGTTCAAAAATGCTGAAGGAGAACGATTATGAGATGGCGAAAAAGATCTCATTATGGAAAAAGAAAATGATACGCGGATGGGAAAGCATAGAAGTCGTTTCCGTTAATTTGCCCGATTCCAGTAAACGCCAGTTCAAACTTGGTGAAAAATTTCATGCTGAGATCACATTGGAACTTAATGAAATTCCTTCCACTGATATCGGGATAGAAGTAATTTTCGGGCATAAGGAAATGGATGAAGTGAAGGAAATATTTTATCAAAAAGAAATGGAAATGATGAAAGCTGAAGATCATAAGGTTACGTATCAGATTCAGATTTTTATTACCCATACTGGTGTATTCGATTATGCTTTCAGAATGTATCCGAAGAATCCTTTGCTGCCTCATCGGCAGGATTTCAACCTTATCAGGTGGATTTAATTATTATTGATATTTTTGCACTGGAATATTTAAACATATCTTATGAAATTACTGGAAGGAAAAACAGCCCTTATTACCGGCGCCTGCAGAGGCATCGGCAGAACTATTGCATTAAAGTTCGCTGAACAAGGTGCAAATGTTGCATTCTCTGATCTTTTTTATGATGATAATGCTGTATTTCTTGAAAAGGAAATGAAAGCACTTGGCGTAAAAGCTAAAGGATATGCTTCAGATGCAAGTTCTTTAGCTGCTTCTGAAAAGCTTATTGATGATATACTCACTGAATTTCAGACCATAGATATCCTGGTAAACAACGCAGGAATCACTAAGGATAATCTTTTGCTTCGCATGAGCGAAAAGGATTGGGATATGGTAATGAGTGTGAACCTGAAATCTGTATTTAATCTTACAAAAGCTGTTCAGAAAGTGATGATAAAGCAAAGGAATGGCTCAATTATAAATATGAGTTCTGTAGTGGGTGTTGAAGGCAACGGAGGGCAATCCAACTACTCTGCATCCAAAGCTGGAATAATAGGTTTTACTAAATCTATTGCACAGGAATTAGGCTCGCGTAATATCCGCTGCAATGCTATAGCTCCCGGTTTCATTGAAACTGAAATGACAGCAAAACTTCCCGAAGAAGTAAAGAAGAACTGGATAAATGATATTCCATTAAAACGCGTTGGTACTACTACTGATGTTGCAAACGTTGCCATATTCCTTGCTTCTTATCTTTCCGATTATGTGAACGGGCAGGTTATCCCTGTTTGTGGCGGAATGATGACCTAATAATAATATATATTTAATTTGTTCCATATGAAAAAAGCAGGCATTATTATAATGTTTCTGTTGCCATTTCTTGTTTCCGGTCAGGCAACTATTAATATCAAAAGTGTTCCCGAATGGTATACTCCATTGCTTGATACTATTTTTATTTCAGGAACCTTTAACAGTTGGAATCCTGCTGATCCTTCTTATCGCATGATCCCGAATACTGATGGAACGTATTCGATAACTATCAGTGGTGATCAGGATTCCACTGTGCAATATAAATTCACCCGGGGAGCATGGACAAATGTAGAAACAACACTCAACGGCAACGATATTTCCAACAGGACATTTATTTTTTCTAATGGTATGACACTTAATGATACGGTTGAAAACTGGAAAGATATGCTGGGATCACACACTGCTGTCGGAAATACAAAGATTCTGGACCTTGACTTTGCCATTCCTCAGTTAGGCAGGCAGCGCAGGATATGGGTTTATCTGCCTGTTGATTATTATACCACCAATAATCATTATCCTGTTTTATATATGCAGGACGGACAAAACCTTTTCGATGAAGTATATTGTTTTAGCCAGGAATGGGGCGTTGATGAAAGCATGGATTATTTATCTTCTGTATTTAGCCCGGAAGCTATTGTAGTTGGTATTGATAATGGACCTGAAAGAATTAACGAATATTCACCATGGGTAAACACTTCCTATGGCGGTGGACAGGGAGATGAGTACGTTTCTTTTATTTGCAATACATTAAAACCTTTTATTGATAGTTATTTTCGTACATTACCTGACAGAGAAAATACGGGCATTATGGGAAGTTCTTTAGGCGGACTTATCTCTTTCTATGGTGCTATCAAGCATCAGGATGTGTTTTCAAAAGCAGGTGTCTTTTCACCTTCCTTCTGGTTCTCCGATTCTGTCTATACTTTCATTAAGTCGGAGGGGCATTTGCAAAATATGAGAATTTATTTTGTTGCCGGAACACAGGAAGATTCATCAATGATTACTGATATGCAGCATGTGTATGATACATTGTTATCATCCGGTTTTTCCAGTGCAGAAATGAATTTTCAAACTGTAACAGGTGGACAGCACAGTGAATACTATTGGAGTCAAGATTATAGTCCTGCTTTTGAATGGCTGTTCCAACCCACTGTTACTGGAATTGAGAATAAAGACAATTCAAAGAGTTTGATAACTGTTTCCGAAGATTACCAGACACAGCTGATTCATATTAATATGCAGCGCGATGTTGCGGCTGATGCCTATGTGTATAATTTATGCGGGCAAAAACTAAAGCATTTGGCTTTTAATAAATCAGCGGCAATTTCTTGTTCTGGTTTTCCCAAAGGTATTTATTTGCTGAGAATAAATTCAAATAAAGGATCGCAAACCTTTAAAATCCTTTTTTAGCTTCCATCTTATTTTAATAATTGGAAGAACCTTCTTACTGCTTCAGAACAGTGAAGTTCTAATGCTTTATTATCTTTCTTATAATAATATCATTCCCGTTATTTAATTGCAAAAGATAAACTCCTTCTGTCAGGCTGTTTATATCAATGATGTTTTTCTTTCCTTTCAAATTTCCATTAAGAACAACTTCTCCAATAGCATTTATGATTTTACAATCTGCATTTTGAAACGTTTCATTTGAAAATTCTACTACTAAAACAGAACTTGCAGGGTTAGGATACAATTTTAAATTATTGTCTAAAGTATTATCATTTACTGAGGTAATAACACTGCTGTTTAATGAGAACTCAGAAGTGTTTCCCCGAAGGTCGGTGGCTGTTGAAGTAACAATATCACTGCTCCCAAGGCAGGAACAATTAAACGACCAGTTGCCAGAACCATCCGAAATAGCATAACCAATAAATTCTTTTCCTTCTCCGTAACCGGAAATATTATTATCTGATTTAAATAATTCTATTCTTATCCCGTTAGATCCGCCATGTATAGTATGATCAATTGTTCCGGAAACAGAGGTGATTCCGCTTATGGCATTCAGGTTCACATTCTGGATCACAGGATAATTCATCAGTTCATTCGGACCTGCCGTATCAGAACTTCCGGCATCATTGGCATTTACACCGGCAGGATAAAGATCAATGCCGAGAGATGCATTACTATATATCGAATTTTCTGAAATTGTATTGTATAAGTCGGCAGCAGTCATCAAGGTAATTCCATTGCCTCCGTTATATGCTATAATATTTCCTTTGCCTGGTAACCCTATCATATTATGTTGTCCTCCTTCAGCAATACGGATTCCATCAATTGCATTTCCTAAAGCTTGTGTTCCGGTAATATCTGTCCCGATCTTATTTCGAACAATTACATTGCTGTCGGTTCCGCTAATATGAATATCTATGCCACATTGACGATTAGCTGAAATTACATTATTGTCAATATAATGTTTAGAAGCGATACCATCTATCACCATGCCGTTTGTATTGGGTAGGGGCAGAGTGCCGGTAACATCTGTTCCTATAAGATTTCCGACAACTGTATCAGCTAGTGTGCTGAGATTATAAATAAAAACACCGTAGCCTGAATTACCTGACATTAAGTTTCCTGCTCCTGCTGCGGTTCCTCCAAGCCTGTTATAACAAGCGCCTTCATCAAATAATACACCATAGGTATTGGGAACTGAATCTGTTCCGGTAATATCTGTGCCGACAAAATTTCCTATAATTATATTATAGTCTCCATAAACAGTAATACCGTAAGCATCATTTCCTGATACATAATTTCTTTCTGCAGCAGTATAGCCACCAATGATATTATATTTTGAAGTCCCTTCAATGCTAATGCCTTCGGTGTTTTTAATGGCAGCATTTCCTGTACGATTAAGCCCCACATAATTTCCTTTAATAATATTACTGTTGGAGTTTACTGCGCGAATACCCACATCCTTATTGCCGGAAACAATATTTTGCTTGTCTGCTGTTGCTCCTCCAATAGTATTGCTATATGGGCCACCCATGATCTCAATTCCTTCGGTGTTGCTTAACGTATCAGTGGCATTATAATTACACCCTATATAATTTCCAATTACTGAATTGTTGTGACTGTTACCGTCAATCTCAATGCCATCAGTAAACCCGCCAATGATAAACCCCTTGATGGTCACACCTGAAACGTTATACAGATTAAATGCGTAATCGGAACCTGATGCATGATTGCCATTTATCATTATTTCCGGGCCG
>JBEKEO010000105.1:0-9734 GCA_050013795.1 Bacteroidales bacterium | reverse complement strand
GCTACCTTCTGGACTTGAGAAGCTACCTTCCAGACTTGAGAAGCTACCTTCCAGACTTGAGAAGTTACCTTCTAGACTTGAGAAGTTACCTTCTTAGCTTGGGAAGTTACCTTCCTGTTTCAAAAAGCCTGCTTCATTTTATTGAAAGCCGGCTTCCTGTTATAAGCAGCTTACTTAGTAATTCGAAAACATATCTACTTAATCATTTAACCTAAACACTTAACATTATGCCAGGCAACACTAACATTCCACGCGACATTAAAACGTTCAACAGTTTTATAAACCAGACAAATTCATACCTTATTTTGGGTACGCCCATCAATGCCGTGCGTTTTGGCTGGACCGCCGCCCAGTTAACAGCATGGCAGGGATTCCTTAGCGCCTGGTCGCCCAAATACCTGCTGTATTCCGACAGGAAAGCGGGCTATACCACCGATAACCGTAACGACCTTGAAATTATCATTTCCAATGTAATTTCGTACGATAAGGTAAACAAGCTTATCAACAAGGTAAAAGCTACATCGAACTTAACATCGCAGGATTGCAGCACGTTTCGCATTTCGCAGTCGCTGGCGGTGCCGCCCACGGGCATGCATCCTGTAGCTAAGAACAGGGAAGTGGACAAGACCATAGCCACTCCCGAAACGGTTTATCCTAAATTATTCCCGCTGGCGGGCGGAGTGGTGCATATAAAGGTTTATCCCACCAAGGCGGCAAGCGGTCGCGCCCACAAGCTTAAAGGTTACGACCTGGTTGAATATGCCGTTGGCGTATTTTACTCGGGCGCATCGGGTTTGCCAACTGTGGCAAGCGATACAAGGCTCACCATTTCGCATTCGTCGAAAGCCAGTTTCCTGTTGCCTACGGTTTCCATAACGACTAATTTAACGGCGCTGGCAGCAGGCACCTTGCCGCCGGCAAAAATAGCGCTGCTGTTTTTCCGCTGGGCAAAAAGCAAGCATCCCGACCTTGACGGGATATGGAACGGGCCGTTTACAACGCCGTTGATGTAAATATAGAAAATAGATGATAGATAATAGTAAATAGCAAATTGAAGAAACTTTAAATCTTTACTATTATCTATTTGCTGTTTGCTATTCTTGTTTGTAGGGGAAGGGCGTAAGGTTGTGCGTTGGTGAAGGGGTAAAATAAATTTAACCGCAAAGGGCGCCAAGAAAACGCAATGAACGCAAAGGATTTAACTGTCAAATATTTCTGCTTTGCGAACTTTGCGAAACCTCTGCGTTCTTTGCGGTAAAAAAGCTTATAAAATGAAAACATTTTGCCAAGCCATAAGAACCATATTTTGTCCGTGTTCATGCACTTCGTTTAAACTAACCCTTACCGCAGCGCAGCTGCAAACCGCCAACAGCATAGCTGTGGACATACCCCAACTTGCAGCCCCCGGCAGGGGATATGCTTGGAGCCTGGTTATGGCTGAACTAAGGTTCTTTGCCGGAAGCGCTGCATTTACCAGCACAAGCATATTCCTTATAACCGATACCGCCGCCATTGAACAAATGGTATCGGGCGTTATACTGAATTCGGGAGCGGATTCTTTCAGCAAATTCCTTTCAACAGGCAGTTCCGATACAGCCATAGTGGAAAACAAAAAGGTCACCATAGTAACCAATGCCGATTCAGCCACAGGCAATGGATACTGCACTATATATGGTGTGGCGAGGAGAATAAGGGTGTAGAGAAAAGTGAAATTCGTTTTTCCTGACTCACCCCCAACCTCCCGATAAATCGGGACAGGCTCTCTCTGCAAGCAAAGAGGGGAGCGCATTGAAGTCCCTTCTCTACGAGTAGAGAAGGGATATAGGGATGAGTATAAAAACAAACTGCTTACTGTTCACTGCTCCTGCCATCCGGCAAGTCAGCTATGATGTATCAAGCTTAAATAGTTTTAAGCAATTCCTTAATATTTTATACCTTTATACAGGAATTTCAAAGCCGCTTATTTGAAAAAAGCAATTTTCCTCTTATTACTCATCCTTTGCTGTGTGCATTTCAGTTATGCACAGGATACAATTGTAATGAGATCGCTTTTTTTAATTCTTGCCAGAGATATTAAGAGGGTAGATGAAAGCGTAATTGCATTCAATCGTCAGGTAACTTATTATGAATCTATTGATACAAACATTTATGCAGTTAAAAGAAAATATGTAGCAGGCATAATCTATCACGACGGGCATAAGGATTGTTTTGATAGTGAAAGCATGAATTTATACTTAGCTGCCAGGCTAAACAAGCAAATACAAGATACCGGGAAAGAAAATAAACCGGAAATATATTATATTATAGTACCTGAAAAGCCATGGTATGCAATTAAATGGAATCCCAGTAAAATATTAGCAAATGAACTGGCTTTTTCATTTGAATATAAACAGGACAACAAAGCAACGGAAATTGAATTAGGGTATCTGTATCCATCTAAAAGCGAAAATAATTTTATTTCGAGTGATGCCAGCAGTGAAAATTGCATTGCAAATTGTTATAATGGAGTTACTGCAAATTTATTTTTAAAGCATTATTGCCCTAAACATTTCTATTATGGTTTATCGGCATTATTTAAATATATGTACTTTAAAAATACATGGATTTATGCTGGAGAAGATTATGCAGGTCAATATAATATAAATTGCTCACAGACAAGAGAAGTCTATGGATTGTCATTCAGATGCGGTTTCCTGCTTAAAGGTAAACACTTTATCTTTGAACCCTATGCTGCTTTAGGATTAAGAGTCACAAATTCTAATATTACATTTAATTATTATATAGATACTGATCATAGTTATATAACACATAATGGGCAACCTGATAATATATCATTTTTAAATGCTAATGGACTGCAATTATGGCCATATTTAAACCTTGGTTTTAAAATAGGGTTTGGATGGAATGAGAAAAATACGCGGATTTATAAGCTAAACCAACTTTTCTAACGCTTTCAGTCTTGCCAGCAAAAACGGATGTGAATAATGGAAGAAAACATAAAGCGGGTGGGGCTTCTTGTGCGATTATGACTATTTTTATCGCTCCCGGCAGCATGTGAGGATGTGGCAAACCAAGGGCATGTGTAAAGCAACATTCTTTTTATTACAGAAGGGATGGCGAAAAGGAGGGGGTAATAAAAAGCGTTGCGGCCGGTTTGCACATCCGTGTAAGCATGTGTGCAGGGAGAATGCCTTCGGGAGCGTGTCTTTTTCTTTTGGAACTTTTCTTTTGGACAAGCAAAAGAAAAGTGGAAAAGAAGAACAAAGAGTGAATTGCAATTGTGTAATCTTACTTTCTTTTCATTGCCAAAAGAAAGTAACAAAGAAAAAGCTAGGCAAAACGATGCTTCAGCGCTCTCTGAAATATTGCCGGATTTCTAAACAAAGAATAACAGCCTCTTTACAGAGTCTGCTTTGTAAGAACTCCAGACAATATTTCATTCACGCTAGCCTTGACCTCGCCGTTTTGCCGGGCCAACACACTTTAAATGAAATTTAAAGAGTGCGCAGGCAAGGGAAAATTTGGCGGGGTGGCTTCTTGTGCGATTATGACTATTTTTATCGCCCTCAGCAAGCAAATAGGGGAGTATTCAAGTCCCTTATCTACTGGTAGAGAAGGGAACGGGATGAGTAACAAACAAACTGCCTCCTGCCGCTGCTTCCTGCCTACTATTTCCGTCTGCTATTCTTTCCCTATTTTGTCAAGTGCTTTCAGTCTCTCCAATAAAGGCGGGTGTGAATAATGGAAGAAAACATAAAGCGGGTGGGGCTTAAGGTTGCTGAGGTTATTTACCGAAAGCTTTTTTAAAGCCTGCTGCAATGCAGATGCATTATAGTTTTCACCGGCAAAGCGGTCGGCTTCAAATTCGTATTTGCGCGAAAGCCGGTTCATCAGTATGCCAAGCAATAACGATAAAGGGCTATACAACAAGCCAAATGCCAGTATGCCCATGTGGAAGCTTCCCTGCTGTGCTCCCAGTGCCTGCGATAAAACAGGATTACCAATAAACAAACTGATAATGTATAGCATCAGCCCCGTTTGCACCACCGACATGAACATACCTTTCAGCGTGTGTTTCTTTTTATAATGCCCAATCTCATGCGCCAGCACAGCCACAAGTTCCTCAGTAGTATGGTCTTTAATAAGCGTGTCATAAAGCACTATCCTCTTTTTCATCCCCAGTCCGCTGAAGTAAGCATTAGCCTTGGTGGAACGCTTGGAGCCGTCTATCACAAAAATGTTATCAAGTTTAAAGCCTGTTTTAACAGCAAAATCGTTAATAGCGTTCCTCAGTTCGCCTTCTTCCAGGGGTGTTTGCTTGTTGAACAAAGGCACTATGAGCGAGGAATAGAACATGGTCATGAACAGCATGAATGCCGTTATAACAGCCCATGCAATCAACCAGAAGTACTCACCAGTAGAATCATATATCCAGATGATGAGCGACAGCAATCCGCCTCCTATCACTGCTCCCAGCAGCCACGATTTTAATTTGTCGAAGATATAGGTCTTTGGAGTTGTTTTATTAAATCCGAATTTCTGTTCAATCACAAACTGGCTGTATATCTGGAAAGGAGTGGAAAGGATATCGGCAGCCAAACCAAGCGCCCCGAAAAAGATAACCGCAATAACAATGGGATTGGCAGAGTAGGAGCGGGCCCAGTTATCAACAGCGGCAAAGCCTTTAAAATAAAAGAAAAGCAGCATAACAACAAATGTAAGGGTGCTTGTAAGCAAAGCAAATTTATGTTGCACCTTAAGGTAGTCCTGCGATTTGCGGTATTTCTCGGCATCGTAAATGCCTTTCAGTTCTTCGGGCAGTTCATTGCTCCAGTACAGGCTGTTCAGGTAATCGAGCCATCGGCCAAGCAAATAATCAGCAATAAGAAAAGCTATGATAATGATGAAAAGGGTTTGGGGCATGTGCATGTTTTATTTATTATTTCTGATGATTTATAATAAAGCTTAACCGCAAAGAACACAAAGAGAAGATAACGCAAAGAACGCAGAGAAGAAAGTTTCTTTGTGAACTTTGCGAATGACTTTGCGCCCTTTGCGGTTAATAATTATACTGCATGTTGTGAATTAATAGATTATTCTTTCTTGTGCTTCCATCTTCTGTGGCTCCAAAGCCAGTTATCGGGATGCGCAATAATGGCTTTTTCAAGAGCGTGCACATGCATTTCGGTAATTTCATTCTCAGCAGTGTCCTTTGGGTTCTCTGCCAGCACTGAAATCTCAATTTCATAATGTCCCCTTTTTGGTCGTTGTATGTTAAAGAAGAGCACAGCCATGTTAAGCGCTTTGGCAATCTTTTCAGTGCCTAAAAATACAGGGGTTTCCTGGTTAAGGAATGTTGTCCAGTATTCAATCTCCGACTTAGTGGGCGTTTGGTCGGCTGCAATCAGTGTCAGGAAAACATGATTCTTGTTTTTCACCAGCACCCTTAATGTTTGCTTAAAGGGAATAAGTCCTTCCTTTCCAAAACTGTATCGTAAGCGTGTTATATAGTCTTCCCAGAATTTGCTGCTTAAAGGTTTTACCACTGCAAAAGGCTTATGCCTGAAAAAATATTGCGCATTAACGCCTACCCACTCCCAGTTGCCGATATGCCCTAAAATTGCCATTACACTCCGCCCTTCATTATACAGGCGGTCCACTATTTCCATATTCTTAAAACTTATTCTTTTTACAAGTTTCTTTTGAGAAACAGTTTTGACCTTAATTACTTCCAGGAACAGGTCGCAAAGATTATGGTAAAACTTATGGGCAATTTTATTAATTTCCTTTTCGGATTTTTCGGGAAAAGAATTCCTGAGATTTGTATAAACAACTTTTTTCCTGTAACCAACAATATAATAAAATATTACATACATAAGATCTGAGATGCCATACAGTATCCAGAAAGGCATTATGGAAATCACCCAGATGATTGCAGTAAGAAAATAATTGAACACTATCATACTTTAAGCTGATAAAACAAATGCAAAATTAAAAAAAGAGAGTGAAAGAAAGCTATTAACGGGGATTATTATAATAATCATTAGCTTTTCCTCCATAATAATCCTGCCCTTTAGTAGCATCAGGGTTATTTGTTGAATTACTGCGGTTATTAAGCAATAACTGCCATGAGGGATTATTTACTTCACCAATAGCGTCAGAATGGATCAGTTCATAATCGTTGGTAACAACATCGGGTGCATAAAAGACAAACTTCTTGTTTCTCTGATTACTTAAGGTGTAATAATGCCATATCTCATATGGGTATGAATTGGGGTCAGAAGTAATTGCGTTAATATTGTTAGGAGGCCCATATTGTAAATATACCCTTCCCCTGTCGGTTTCATATCCTTTTTTTATCATGGTTTTGTAAGCGAGATTAACTTTACGGACTTCTACAAAATAATTCGCCCAGGCTTTACCGGGTTCATTAACATTACGCGTCATCCAGAAATTTAAAAAATATTGCTGAAGGGTTTTGAGATCGGATGACTTCAGGTTGCTTTCAGCAAACTGTTTTTCAATCTGAGTAGATATAGGGTAAGTTGATTTTATATAATCTCTAAGAGTATCAATATTTGTGATCATCCCTGCAAAAGTGTTGCTCACGTCAAGAGTGGTTATATCCTTTATATTGAAATGAACAGAAGGATTGCTTCTCTGGAAATAAAGTTTGTTAAAAGTTACTCTTTGATTATCTTTATCTTTAACATCAATTACTAAATTATAATTTCCTGAAGGAAGATTTGAAATATCGAATTCATTAAACTCAACAATTACATTCTTCGGTGTCTCTTTCTTGAATTTGAAGAAATCACTTATAATTTTATTGGTTTCATATGATTCAATATAATAATTCACCAGGAACTTTTCATCAGGTTTAAAAAGACTATCAGTATTATAAACTTCAGCATAAAAAGTAAGCTTATTTATTGTCTCCGGATAAAAATTAATTGTGAAAGGAACCAAATCATATCCGTTTTTACTTATCGCATTTGATGAAACTGAAGGTTTGTACGACTCCACAAGTTGTATTCCCGAAACATTTACTTTGCCGGCAGGAAAATTAATTGAAATTGATTCGGATGTCTTGAATGGAACAGCTTTTGGTTTATTCATATCCAATATCTGGATTTCCATATTGTAATCGCCGTTTGGCAGTTGAAATCTCTGCTGATCCATGAAAGTAAAGTCTATTTTACTGGTATCATCAATTTCAGGGCTTTTCAGATCTATCTTTTTAAAACCTTTAACTATCTCATTTTGCTTAAATACCATAGTGATCTCCACTGTAGCCTGGAATTTATTATTTGCATTCATAATAAAGCGGACAGTCTTGCCTACAACTGATAAATAAGTTTCAATATAAGGACCGTCTTTAGGCGAGAAAAAAGTTGAATGTGACAGGTATGCCTGCATTCCTTTAGAATTTGCTGAGGAAAATATTGCAAAAATTCCTAAAAGAAGTAAATATATCTTTTTCATAATTTTATTGTTGATAAACAAAGGTAGAGAATTTCTTCTATACAAAGGTTTAATAATTTTTAAAACTATGTTTTGACCTTTTACAAAAAAACAACAGCCAAAATACCATGAAGAAATTAAACTTTATTCTTTTACCATTCCTTTTGTCTTCTTCAGCATGTTCCATATATTGATTTTTCTTTGCCATAATATGTCTTTTTTATTACTACAAAGTTATAGGTTGTTAAAGTTGTTTAGGCGCATGAATCAGTTAACGGTAGGATTTAATCAGTTAACGGTAATAATATCCAATTTATTGAGAACGGGTATAAATTTCACTGACTTTTCAAAAAATAATACTACTTTTGCAACGGAGAGATGGCAGAGTGGTCGATTGCGGCGGTCTTGAAAACCGTTGAACTGCAAGGTTCCGGGGGTTCGAATCCCTCTCTCTCCGCCAGTAACAGACCTTAGAAAGTGAAATCCGCTGAAAATCAATTAAGAAACAGCGGATTTTTTTTTATCATCCAGTGGACTACTCCCTTTTTCTCCACTTGTTTAGTGGAAAAATAAGTGGACATAAAAGGGAGTTTGGAAACTCCACTTGATAAGATGATTTCGCACTAACGTGCAATCCTTTGCAAACCCTTATTCTGCTTTGAAGGCGTAATTTTAAACATATAAAAATTATCGCTATGAAAAGATCAGGATTCAGTGTCCAATTCTACGCGAAAAGGACAAAAGCTAAAGTAGACGGCACTTTGCCGGTGTTTGCACGAATCGTTGTAAACGGAAAAATTTGTGAGTTCTCACTTAAACAAAGTGTGAAGCCAGAAAACTGGGATGAGCGAAGCGGTGCAGTTCGAGGAAAGACACAAGAAGTAAAAGACCTCAGCAAGCACATCGACTTTGTCAAACAACGAGTTCTTGAAATCAAACGGGAACTTGAAGAGCAGCGAAAAGATGTAACTCCGGAAGGCTTAAGGAATAAGTTCTTAGGAATTGATGAGGATAATACCGGTGTGCTGAAACTTTTTGATGAGCACAACGAAATGACTAAGAAGCTTGTAAACAGGGATTTTGCTGAAGGGACAGTTGAACGTTATCAAACCTGTAGAAAGCATCTTGCAGAGTTCATGCTGAAAAAGTACAAAAGGGATGAAATGCCTCTAAAAGACATTAATCATCAATTCATTACAGATTTTGAATTTTACTTAAAAACTGAACGAACCTGCTGCCATAATACAACAGTCAAGTACATTAAAAATTTTAAAAAGATCATTCGCATTGCAATGGCAAATGACCTGATTAAAATTGATCCTTTCAGAAATATCAAATACCATCTGGATGATGTTGATTTAGCGTACTTAAATGATGAAGAGATAAACCTAATCATGAAGAAACATTTTTTTGCTGAACGAATGAGGGTGGTGAGAGATTGTTATTTGTTCTGCTGCTTCACCGGGCTTGCTTTTTCTGATGTAAAAAGTCTGTGCCCTGCTGATCTGCAACAGGAAAGTGATGGCAGTTTATGGATTAAAAAGAAACGCAGGAAAACAAAGAACTGGTGCCATATTCCTGTTATAGCTCCGGCAAAAGAAATTCTTGATCGCTATAAAGAGAATAAAGCATGCAAGGAACATAATCTGTGCTTACCAGTAATGAGTAATCAAAAGATGAATGCATACTTGAAAGAAATAGCGGATGTATGCGGAATCAATAAAGAACTGAGCACACATACAGCAAGACACACTTTTGCCACTACTGTTACGCTTAAAAACAAGGTTTCAATTGAAGTTGTTTCCAAAATGCTTGGCCATTCAAGCATAAACATGACAAAGAAATATGCCCGGGTAGTGGATGATCTAATAAAGACTGATATGGATAAGATTATGAATAAATATTCTATGAATACACCAGTTCTAAATTAATTTTAATAAACAGCATAAAAAAAGGCTTATCGAATTACGGTAAGCCTTTTTAGTAATAGTTCAAATTTAATTACAATAGAACATTAACTGTACCAGCATAAGAAGAAATTGAAATTTCACCTGTGGTTGGATTTTTAAATGCGATATAAGCATAAACAGTATTTCCTACCCAGAACAACGGACATGTTAAAGTCAGTGTACCGGCGGAACGAACAGCTGAAGAAGTGTCATCAATCATAAATCTGTTAGAGCCATCGATTAAAAGTATCATGCCAACATCTGTACTTGCTGCATTACCTTCACCTGTGTTATCAGTCCAGGTTAAGATAACTTTACGAC
>JBEKEO010000104.1:0-9817 GCA_050013795.1 Bacteroidales bacterium | reverse complement strand
CGTCCATATTCACCAGCGTAAAGGCAGAATCCTTGCCGAAAAGGGAATTGATATACACGCTCTCCTCCTTTTCATTGATGCTCATCACAGGGATGCTTGCCGAAACGTTATAGCTGAAGAAATACGAGTCATCGAAAATTATGGGGTAGTCAATAATTTCGATCTTCCCGGTCTGAAAGCCCTCCCCTCCTATCGTGTAAGGCATCTTCACCACCGCCTGCGAACCCGCCGGAATATCCACACTCGCCACAGCCTTCTGCTTTCCATTGATGGACAGCTTAACAGGTATCTTCTCGGCATCGGTATTCGACGCATTCTTAACCAGCACACTCAGCTGCACAAGCTGATTTACCTGCTTCACAGGGGAATTAAACCAGCAACTATCAATATACAGGTTATTCGTTTGGTTTGCTGCCAAAGGGATAAGGTTCACCTCCACATTGGTATCCGCTTTGATGATTGTCATATCCGACGATGACTTCGGGAAATCGGAAATAATGAAATCCGTCTTCGCTTTACTACTCACTGAAGAGAAAAGATCGTTCTGCCTGGTAATTACTTCCGACAGCTTTCTCACAGAAGGCGAGATCTCAATCTCATTCAGCATCTGCAGGAATTCTTCTTTCGTTACATACTTCTGATGCTTCCCTTCAAAATCGTTAGTCAGCAACTGGAAAAGGTCAGTGGGCTTATAGGCATTGGCAATTTCGGTAGCCTTGCTCTTAGCTTCCTCAAACAGGCTCCCTTTGCCCGACACCGCCTGCATGCTAAATGAATTGTCAATATACACGCTGATAACATTGCCTTTCGCATTCACCTTCTTCTCCTTTAGCGGGATATAGGGTTGGGCAAATGCAAACACCAGGCAGATCAGTGCCAGTATCCTCGAGATAAGCACCAGCAGATGCTTCAACCGTGACTGCTTCTGCGTTTCCTGTTTCAGTTCCTTAAGGAATTCCACATTGCTGAAATATACTTTCTTGAACCTCCTGAAATTAAACAGGTGTATGATAAGCGGTATCGCCACCGACAAAAGGCCAAACAGAAAATATGGATTAACAAATTTCATTATATGCAAATAGACAATGGCAAAATTACCCAATTATGGCAAAGGTGGAGCAAAATTTATTCTATTGTGCAATCAGGAATTCTTTACCTTACTGGAAGATTTATTAAAGCCACGGAGTTTAATGGCTGTGATAAGGTTTTTGGTGAAAAGAGGAAAATCGCTTTTCATCATCCAATCGTAATACGAGGGTTCTTTAGCAAAGATCTCTTCAACGGACTTCCCTTTGTACTTCCCGAAATTGAACACTTCCACTTTCTTGGCATTATAAACAATATGCCCAACAAAATCGGCAAAGTGCGCATGGAAAGAAAAGTCGTGCAAAGCCTGCACATCGTTCTTCACAGGGATTGATTTCTTTTTATCCTGGTCGGTGAACTCGGTCTCAGCATATTTGTCTAACTGCGCTTTCAGTATCTCGTATGTTGCAACGGTATCTGCCTCGGCGCTATGGGCATTCGTATGCTCCTTATTACAATAGAATCGATAGGCGGCAGCTAGTGTCCGCTGCTCCATCTTATGGAAAATATTTTGCACGTCAACAAACCTGCGGCCTTTCATTTCGAAATCAATGCCTGCGCGAAGAAACTCTTCCACAAGGAACGGAATATCGAACTTATTGGAATTGTATCCAGCCAGATCGCAATTCGCAAGGAAGTGATGCAGTTCAGGCGCTAATTCAGCAAATACGGGGCAGTCCTTAACATCTTCATTGGTAATCCCATGGATTAATATTACCTCTGCAGGAATAGGAATAACAGGGTTAATGCGTTTGGTCATCTTCTCATTATTTCCATCTGGCAGCAATTTTAAAATACATATCTCCACAATTCTGTCAGTTACAATGTTCATCCCTGTGGTTTCCAAATCAAAGAACGCAAGGGGGCGGGTAAGTTTCAGTTCCATAAGTGTGTAGTTAAAGGAAAAGGAAAAGCAAATGTATAATTGTTATTTCAACAGCAAGACGTATTTATTCTGTTTTCTTTTCCTGTGAATGAATAACGGGATAGAGGACAATATCTTTATTTATTTCACTGTTAAGTGCACGATCAAATATTTTAACGATCTCTGAGAAGTGTTCATAGCCATCTGCATTGACATTTATGTCGAAATCTCCCGGAGGAAGTATGATCAAGAACTTGCCTGTTCTTTTATCCGGGGAATATTTGCCATATATCTTTTTGGTACTTTTATCAATTGCAGTGATTGAAACATTGATATCTTTTTTTGCAATAGAAGAAGTATCTCTTCTTTCTTTTAAATCTTTATAAATGGCCATCGAATCTTTTGGGCCATTACTTTCCTTTTCACTATTCTTAACATGCTGTGCATGCAATGAATCACTGCTTGCAAGATTATCACGAGTCTTAAATATGCATAAAGAATCTGTACCGACAAGTGTTCCGGCAATAATGGTTTTAGCAGGATCAACATTATTAAAAGTAACTTTATAGATATCACGATCACCATAACTGTCTTTACGGTGAGAAGAAATGTATCCATGCCTGCCATTAGCCGATAAACTTATTGTAAAATCATCATCAGGTGTATTAACAGGGTATCCAAGGTTTTCAGGCTCCGACCAAGTATCCGTTTTTTCATCATAAACCGATTTAAAAATATCATAACCGCCCATACTATTATGCCCCTGAGAAGAAAAATAAAGGGTTTTGCCATCTGAACCAAAGAAAGGGAAATCTTCATTGTAAACAGTATTAATGGGAGTTCCCATATTCACGCAAGGTCCCCATTCTCCTGATGAAAGTTTATGTGATATATACAAGTCCATCCCGCCATCAGCTTCATTCTTATCCGTAGCAAAAACAAGCATCTTATTGTCAGGAGAAATTGTAGCAGAAGAAACAATTTTGCCTGCATTTATCTTGTTCCCAAGTGATTCGGGTTTCTGATAAGACTTCCCTTTGCGGTCAGAAACAAGCACCTGGCTTAAAGTTGAATAGTTATCGGCATATATTAAAAGCTTGTTGCCATTAGGTGTTAATCCTACAGATTCTTCAACCAGGTCAGTATTAATATTATTACCAATACCTCTGGCTTTAGTCCATTTATCATATTTCTGGTATGAGATAAATATATCAGAAGTAGGAAACCCATCATAATCCATCAAGTTTCCTGTATTGCCTGGTCTTTTTGATGTAAAAACAATAAATGATTCATCAAAAGGGACGTAAGCATTGAAATCGGGATAAGGGGAATTAACTTCCTGTCCAAGATTCTCAATAGTAACATTAACAGGATGGGCAATTTTCTTCTTAGCTTCTTCACACATCTGAATCATTCTGTCGGCTGATATTACGAAGTTTTCTTTTCCGTTTGTGAGTTGTTTATATTTATTAAAACAAGCAATAGCTTTGTCCATTTTATAATTAACCAGATAAGCATGCCCCAGTTCGTACCATGCAATGTTCTCAACCTTTGGATCGGTAGTGGCTTTTTCAAGATAATAGATCGCTTTTGATTTATCAATATCTGTATTGACATAGCATAATCCTATCCTTAGATTATATGTCGTATTATTTGAATCATTTTTAATCAGGATAAGATATTCATCAAGGGCGCCCTTGTAATTACCCAGGGCAAAATTATCTTTGGCATTTTTAACGTTTCCTGTAGCAACATTTGTCTGAGGAATGGTAACAAACGGTATAAACAGAATTAGAATCTGTAAACATAACAAATGAAATATTCGAGGCATATTATTCTTTTTATGAAAGTGCTAATTTATAAAATATGTAATTTCAATGAAATTAAATCATCAGAAAGTTTTAAACAAAATATCAGGCAGTTAAGTATCGGGAAATTATTTCCTTCCTAATTCCGAAATACCTTTAAAAAGTATATTCAGGTCATTAGTAATGTTATAATCTCTGGCATAAATCATATTGAGGCGAGTAATCATTTCATTGTTAAGATTCTTTTTATGAAAAGCATCTGTGGGATTTAATACTCCCCGACGAATAACAGGCAGCTTTACTGATGTATCATTCTGATAATACCCAACCCATGACTTCTGCAAAATGAGGACAAGAAAAATGTTCTTAAAAAAGCCTATTCTATTTTTTACAAAAAAAATCAAAATAGGCGAAAATATAAATAAGACCAAACAAGTAATAGTATCAAAGAAACGTTTGTTTCGCATATTGCTATACTTACTAATGGAATTTACGTTTATAACATATAGATCGCCGGATGTATCGATAGAATTGCTGCCGATAAGATAAAGGCTTTCAGGAGGAGCAATTTTATAATCAACCTGTGAATCTTTCAGTTCAGACATCTTATTTATTATTTCCTGAGGGTTCATGCTTTTGGCACAGAAAATTACTTCGTTTATTTTGTATATCGTAATAATTTCAGCTATCTGGTTGATATTTCCAATAAACCCGTTTCCTTTATTACCATTGTCAGTAACATTAACAAGTCCAATAAAGCCATGATTAATACTTGCTTGTTTCAAAATAGAAGTAACCCTTTCAGCTTCATCCTTATCTCCTACAATAATAAAATTTCTGTTTTTGCCTGATTCGAATCGAAAGTTTTTCAAATGAAATACATTCAATATAACCCTGATAGTAAACATGGAAATAAGCGACCATACAGCCCCCAACCCTATCAATGCGCGAGAGAATCTGTATTCTTCGCTTAAAAGAGCATAACCTACTAAAATAATAACAGTACCTATTAATAAGCCCTGGAATATTTTAATTGTTCTGATTGGCTTATCGTATCCGCCACTCAAATAAAATGATATGAGCCATATAAAAATATAAACCGGAACAGCAATAGTAATAAATTCAACAGGGTAGTGTCCCCCACGAGGAAATAAAATATTCTGTTCCCAATAATTTTTAATAAAATAGAAACCGAAAAATATTAATATAATATCTGCAATTGGAAGAAAAGCTTTATTAAAAGATCTCCTCGCTATAGCCAAAAAAGCCCTCAGATAAATAGCTATATGAATAAGGAAAGAGATACTTTTAGCATTCTTCTGTGAAAAGTGTTTTCGGGCAAAAATGATCATGGCATTATAAAACATGAGCACATAATTGATGCTGCTTTTTCTGGTGCTTTCTCCTTTATAATGAATAATTCTAGTTTCAGGGAAATAATAATTATTATAACCTGCTTTTAATATACGGTAAGACAAATCTATGTCTTCGCCATACATAAAAAAGGTTTCATCAAGAAGTCCCGATTTATTGATAGCTTCTTTTCTAAGCAACATAAAGGCGCCTGCAAGAATATCAACCTTATGGATTTTATCCTTATCAAGATATCCCAAATGATATTGTCCAAATAATTTTGAGTTTGGGAAAAGCCTTGCAAAGCCAAATACTTTGAAAAATGCTACGGTTGGCGTAGGGAGTCCCCGCTTAGATTCAGGCAAAAATTTCCCTTTTCCATCTATCATTTTAACGCCTAAACTGCCTGCATCAGGATGAGAATCCATAAATGTTATTACTTTGGTAAAAGTATCCTCTTCAACCACAGTATCAGGATTAAGAAGTAAAACATATTCTCCTTTTGACAAGCTTATACCTTGGTTATTGGCTTTTGAAAAGCCAAGGTTTTCCTTGTTAGCAATAAGGTTAACTTCGGGAAACTTTTCTTTAAGCATTTTAATAGAACCGTCAACAGAATTGTTGTCAACCACAAAGATTTCAGATTCAATACCTTTACAGGCATTTACAACTGAAATGAGACATTGTTCAAGAAAATACTTGACGTTATAATTGACTATGATTATGGAAAGTTTCAATAATAAATATTAAAAAAAGAATGGCAAAAATAACATAATGCATGTTAACGTACAAAAATTACTTTTAGTATGTTATTTTAATTAAATTATAATTTTAAATGCTTTTTTAATATATTATTTTTAGTTAAACTCTTTGGGGGCAAACAAAATAGGCAAGCCATAAAAGCTAACAAAACTATTCGTCAGTTTTTTTATTAACACTAGGGCTGCTGATGCTTACATTAACTTCTGGTTTAGAAAACCTTACATTCCAATTTTAATTGATATTAAAACAATAATGATAAGCTTTGATACTTTTTTCTAACTTTGCACGTTAATTTAAGAAATGGAATGAATTTATGATGACGGGGGATTTTGACAAGTACGGTGAAAAGGATATAGATGCTCTGGTTAAGCGTTTCGAGGAAATGCTTAATACTAGCGGTCAGGCTTATTTTGATGTAGAAGAGTTTGAAGATATTATTGATTTTTACTTTTTCAAAAACAATATAAATAAAGCATATAAAGCTATTGATTATGCAAGTGAGCAGCATCCAAATTCCGTTGTCTTCATGCTTCGGAAAGCTCAACTCTATGCTTCTGCAAATAAATCTGAAAAAGCACTTGACCTTTTAAGAAAGGTAGAAGTTATTGATCCTTTTAATTCTGAACTTTTCATGACTAAAGGTGCTATATACAGTCAACTAAAAAAGTACGAAAAAGCGATAGAGGAGTATAACAAAGCTATAAAAGAAGCTGAGGAAATTGATGATATTTATATCAATATAGCATTCGAATATGAAAATCTTGGGAATTTCACAAAAGCTTTAGAATACCTGAAGAAAGCACTTGATATTAATGCCAACAATGATGCAGCCATATATGAAATTGCTTTTTGTTTCGAACATGCAAACCAGCTTGAGGAATCTGTAGAATTTTACAATAATTTCCTTGACAAGAACCCCTATTCATCAGTAGCCTGGTATAACCTTGGAATAGCTTACAATTTGCTGGAACTTTTCGAAAAATCTATAGATGCGTTTGATTATGCCATTGCAATCGATGATAAATTCTCTTCCGCATATTTCAATAAAGGCAATTCTCTTATTTGTCTTGAAAGATATGAAGAAGCTATTAAAGTATTCGAAGAAACGCTTATCCTGGAATCTGATGATGCCTATACTTATTATTACTTAGGTGAGTGTAATGAAAAACTGAAGAACTTGGAGAAGGCACAGGAATATTACCATAAAGCAATTGATATTGATGAAAGTATTTCAGATGCATGGATAGGATTGGGCTCTGTTCTTGATGACATTGATAAACCGGAGGAAGGTTTGAAATGTATAATGAAAGCCATTGAGTTAGACGCCACAAATTCCGATTATTTATACATGCTTGGCGATGTCCAGTTAAAACTCGAAATGTTTGATAAAGCAATAGAATCCTATAAAAAGGTTTGCGAGATGGACCCTTCAAATGAAGATATCTGGCTGGATTATGCGGATATTTATAAAAAAACAGGGAACCCCGAGAAAGCTACTGATATTATACTGGAAGGTATTGTCCACCAGCCTGAGAACATAAGTCTTCGCTACAGATTGGTAAATTATTTACTTTTGAACAAAAAAGAAAAAGAAGCCTATAACACACTTGAGGAGGTTTTACAATTAAATTATATCAGACATTGCGAAATGCTGGAATATGACCCTAGCCTGATCAGGAACCAGCAAATCATCGACCTGATTGAACTTTATAAAAAATAAATTAACGCATATAATTATGGAATCCATATTGAATTACATTCCTGAAAGACCCTCACACCCCAGAAAAAGCGGTGTAACCATGATGATGGACAAAGGACTTAGCATCCGCGAGGTTGAAGATTTCCTCACTACAGGCGGAAAGTTTACTGACTTTGCTAAGCTCGGTTTCGGAACTTCAGTAGTGATGAGCGATAAAGATGTTGCAGCAAAGATAAAATTATACAAAGAAGCAAATATTAAGGTTTATTTCGGAGGCACTCTTTTCGAAGCATATATTATACGTGATAAATTTGATGAATACAGGAAACTCGTTGACACTTTCAAAGTTGATGCCATTGAGGTTTCCGATGGTTCTATCCTGATGGAGCACGAAGATAAATGCAAATACATTGAAACACTTTCAAAAACTCATACTGTCCTTTCGGAAGTCGGTTCTAAGGAAGCAGGTATCATTACTGCACCCAATAAATGGATCATGATGATGCAAACAGAGATTGATGCCGGTTCTTCATTTGTTATTGCCGAAGCCCGTGAAAGCGGAACTGTAGGCATATACAGGCCAAACGGGAATGCCCATGTTGCCCTTGTCAACAAGATAATTGCAAAGGTCAATAAAGATAAAATATTATGGGAAGCCCCTTTGAAATCGCAGCAGGTTTGGTTTATCAAAACACTTGGAGCCAATGTTAATCTTGGAAACATTGCCCCAAATGAAGTAATTCCTCTTGAAACACTCAGGATTGGTTTGCGCGGAGATACATTCTTCCAGTTCCTGCCCGAAGAATTCCAGAACCTACGTATTAAACCGGAAGCCAAATAAATTATGGGAATCACCAAATTTCTTGTTCCGATCATTATTTCATTTATTGGAAGTGTTGGATATACTGGGGTTTTTGTACTCATGATCCTTGAAAGCATGATAATGCCTGTGCCCAGCGAGGCAGTGCTGCCCTTTGCAGGTATGTTGGTGGCCGACGGGCACTTCACCCTTCTTGGTGTTATTTTCTTCAGCACATTAGGTAGTATAGTCGGCTCGCTTATTTCTTACTATATTGGGGATTACGGCGGCAGACCACTGCTTGATAGATACGGGAAGTATCTTCTCCTTGATCATCATCATCTTGACCTTACTGAAAAATATTTTCAGAAAAAAGGTGACATCACTATTTTCATTTGCCGCTTTATTCCTGTCGTACGTCACCTGATTTCAATCCCTGCAGGCATGGGAAAGATGAATATCTGGAAGTTTTCCATTTACACCATTATCGGTGCTGGAATGTGGAATGCATTCCTGACCTATGTTGGCATAAAGCTTAAAAGCAACTGGGATGTAGTGCTCAAATACAGCAGTATCATTGATATTGTTGTAGTGCTTCTTCTTGCAGCTATATGGATATACGTAGTTTTCAAGCTTTATAAAGCATACAGAAAAAACAAAGAAAAGACTTCCTGAATTCCATTTTTGAGTATGAATACTTACGGGTTAATAGGCTATCCCCTCACCCACTCTTTCTCGGCTCAGTATTTTTCGGAGAAGTTCTTCAGGGAAGGAATTCGCGATTCCCGGTTCGAACTCTTCCCTATTGATAATATCAACAAGTTCCCTGCGCTTGTCAATGATATAAGAGACCTGAAAGGATTGAGTGTAACCATACCCTACAAACAGTCAGTTATTCCTTTTCTGACATCACTGGATGATATTGCAAATGAGGTGGGCGCTGTGAATGCTATTAAAATAATAAGAGGTGAAGATGTGCGGCTGACAGGATATAACACCGATGTCTTCGGCTTTGAAGAAAGCCTGAAACCTCTGCTGAGAAACGTTCATACTAAAGCATTGATACTTGGAACAGGCGGCGCAGCTAAAGCCATTGCATTTGTGCTTAAGAAACTCGGAATTGACTTTTTATGTGTCTCAAGAAATAAAGCTAATTCCACTTCAGTTATAACTTATGATGAATTGAATCGTGATATAATTTTGTCTCATACATTAATCATTAACACCACGCCCGCAGGTATGTTTCCGCATATTGACCAGTCGCCTGCTATTCCTTATCATTTCCTGACAAAAGAACATTTACTATTCGATCTTGTGTACAATCCAACAGAAACTGTTTTCATGAAGAGAGGTATTGAAAAAGGAGCTGCAGTTACCAATGGTTTGCAAATGCTATATCTGCAGGCAGAAAGATCATGGCAGATATGGAATAAAGAAGTGTAGTT
>JBEKEO010000103.1:0-10007 GCA_050013795.1 Bacteroidales bacterium | reverse complement strand
AGAGCAGATTATATTCATTATTTAGCCGACTTGCTGTGTAGCACTAATTATGGTAAAATGCCTGCAGGTGAAAAGATAAAATGCCTGGATATTGGCGTTGGCGCAAGTTGCGTTTATCCTATCATCGGAATAAAAGAATATGACTGGAAGTTTGTTGGCACTGACATTGATGCAGTAGCTATTGAATCGGCAAATAAAATTATTGAAGCAAACCCTGTATTAAAAGGAAAGATAGAACTCAGGTTGCAGCCAAAGACCGCTGATATTTTTTTCGGTGTGATTCAGAAAGATGAGGTCTTCGATCTGTCTGTGTGTAATCCTCCTTTTCATGCTTCCTTTGCTGAGGCAAAAGCGAGTACGCTAAAGAAATTAAATAATATAAGTGATGAGAAAATCACAGAACCCATTATGAACTTTGGAGGCAAAAATACTGAGCTGTGGTGCAAAGGCGGTGAGCAACGGTTTGTCCGCGACATGATACGCCAGAGCAAGTTCTTTGCTGATTCCTGTCTGTGGTTCTCCGCATCCATTTCAAAACAATCGCACTTAAGAAGCGTTAACGAAGCATTGAAAAAAGCCGAAGCTGTTGAAATAAAGATAATACCAATAGGGCAGGGGAATAAATCGGGCCGCATTGTTGCCTGGACATTTTTTACTGCTGAACAAAAGAAAAACTGGATAGAGACCAGGTGGAAAGAAATAGTTTAGAGTTTCCAGTTTAAAGTTTTCTAAAACATTCGTAAACTTCTTGACCTCCATTTTCTGCCCTTTGACGGTAAGCAAAGGTGAAATAAAGATTTCGCTTTTTATATTTTAAATGATCGTAATATATTTGTTCTGCAAATCAATAAAACAAGGGAGAAAGCATGAGCAGAAAAAACCAAACAGCCACCCTATACATACAACTTTACAAGAAGAATTGCGAAGCCTGCTGGAAGTGCATATCCGAATGTCCTAATCAGGTAATGGGAAGGATCAATGTACTTTTTCATAAACATTCCAGGATCAGTAAACCCGATAAATGTATTGGGTGTTTGAAATGCGTAAAGGTATGCGAATTCAAAGCCGTCAGGCAGATAACGCATGAATGATCGTGCAAAATGAAGTAAAATCAGCAGCAAATAAAGCCTCCAAATAATCCGGGGGCTTTTTTATTGCTGTGTACATTTAAAAATTATCCCCTTTTAGTATTCGAAGCAACTAAATAACTATAGTAATTGCGGAAATAACTAAAGTGACAGCCAAAATAACGATAGTAACAGCGGAAATAACGATAGTAATAGCGGAAATAACTATCGTAACTTCGGAAATAACGATAGTAATAGCGGAAATAACTATCGTAACTTCGGAAATAACGATCGTAACAGCGGAAATAATGATCGTAACAGCGGAAATAACGATCGTGATAGCGGAAATAACTATCGTAATAGCGGAAATAACGATAATAACTTCGGAAATAACGATAGTAACAGCAGAACTTTGGATTTTGGCTGAGGGGTATGAAGTAGCAAAAGCAAGAAAGCATGAGTGGTAATGTCTTTTTTATGTAGTCAATTTGCAGAGAAAGGATATTATTTTAGCTGTTATTGCGGCCTGTTTTTAAAATAATGAAGCCGAAATAGGATATTGTGTATTTTTGGGAGAAATAAGAGTGGACATTATGCCACTGCAAGCAATGCTTAAACGTTGGCGGTAATTTGAAGCAAAAGAACAAAAACTATAATGAAACAATATCAAATACTATATAAGACTGGCCCTTTGATTGCTTTCATGGTTGGCATTTGGTATTTCTGTATTCGTATTTTGGGTTATAATTTTAATTATATCCCAGGAGATATGGGAGATTCCAGATTCATTAACTTTTTATTGGAACATGGCTATCGCTGGATAACTGGGGAAGTTCATGATTTTTGGGATGGAGGATTTATGTACCCTTTTAGAAATACGATTGCTTTATCCGACAGCATGTTAGGTACATTACCATTTTATTCTATTTGGAGAGTTTGTGGATTTTCTACTGAAAGCTCCTATCAGTTATGGTGGATTTGTATTTGTGCACTTAATTATTGGATCAGTTATTTTATATTCAAAAAATGGTTTAACCGGTTAGATGTTGCTCTTATTCTGGCATGGATCTTTGCATTTTCAATTTTTAACATAGGTCAGCTTAATCATACACAGATGATCATTCGTTTTGTTATCCCTATTGTTTTTTATGCAGCTTATAGAATGGTGAATACCCCTTCAATAAAGTACCTTTTAATATACTGTTTTGGTTTAGTATTTCAGTTTTATTGTGTTATGTATACTGGGTTTAATCTCTTGTATTTTTCAGTATTGTTTATTTTGATCTATTATTTATGTTCAAAAAAATGGAATGAGTTACTTTATTATTTTAAAAAAGAAAAAGTAACTTATACTGTATTGGTTTTTTTATTATCATTTTTGGCTATGTTATGGCTCTTTATCCCTTACATTAAAATGTCAAAAATAGTAGGGCTTCGTTTATATAGGGAAGTCATAATAAATTTACCTTTATGGAAATCTTATTTGTTTCCACATGAAGCCTCAATTTCATGGAGATTCCTTTTTAACATAGCTAAACCCAATGTGTCCGAATGGTGGCTTCATTATTTATTTATTGGGATAATTCCATTTACGGCAATGATTGTTTCACCTTTTTATCTTTTATATAATTGGTATAAAAAAGTTAAGACACCTTTGCTTTTGAAATCTATTATTATCACCTCAGTTATTATTACTTTGCTTCACATTCGGACTGAAAGTGGACTTACATTATACGCTTTCATATTTAAACTTCCAGGAATAAACAGTATGAGAGAATTAACACGCTTTATGCATGTAGAAATTTTTATTTTGCTTATACTTGTTGGATATGTCCTTGCAAGAATTAAAAATAAATACATTCTTCTTTTCATTCTGCTTGTATTTGCCGATAATTTATTTTCACCGGAATACATTCCGAGAGAAGAAAAAACAGAATTAATTAAACGAAAAGAAATTTTATTGACTAAACTTGCAAAACATGATTTGAAAAAAATTGAAGCTGTTGCTCTTATTGATTCAACTCAGGCAGCTTATATTACAAATCTTGACATGATGATAGTGGCGCAATCAGTTGGAATAAAAACTATAAATGGCTATTCCGGTTATTGTCCTGATGAATTCGGAGAATTCTTTTTAAAGAACACTGAAGAAGGACTTTCTAAATGGATTACAAGCCGGAAAATTAAAAGGGATGAAATACTTGTAATAAAAATTAAGTAAACTACCGCCAACTTACATTGCTTCAACATGCGTCACTGGCAAGGAATGAAGGAGTATTAGAAATTTATTTAAATTTATAAAATGAGTTTGCAATATTTTAAAACATATTATTTTTTGTTAATTATAATGGTATTTGCATTATTCATTATTTCGTGTAAAAAGAACAATAACAATTCAGATAAAAATTCTACACAGGAAGTAATGCAAGCTTCAATTAACGGAAATGTATTAAATTGTTATAACAAAGATTATGCAATATATAAAGTAAATTCACATTTAACGGATGCCATTTTTTATAAAGGCCAGATGACTGATTGCGAGAAAAATGCTTTTGAATTGGCAATACCGGATTTCAACATCGACAGCGCATATAATTGTTTCAATCATAGTTTTCCATTTCCTAAAACATTGCCGAATGCTATAGTCAGGTTTCGAAACGAAGTAAATGATTCCTTATTCAGGGATTATTACCTTTATTCAGGTGTCAATGCAAATATCACAATTGACTTTATTACATCCGATGATTTAATTGCCGGACATTTTACAGGCAAGTTTTATACAAGAGAATATTTGCAAGTTTGCGGACCCATCATTCCTGTTAATAATCCAATTTTAGATTCATTAGAGGTAACTAGTGGTACATATATAATTAAGCTTCAAAGAGAATAGTTAATAATTATTTAATTGAGTTAAATAAAAAAACTAAGCGCTAACTTTCCATTGCTTTAATATTGCAGCACTGCAAGGAGGAGCAAGAGATGCTTAAACGTTATGCCCAATATAATGAAAAGACTGATTAAATACCCGACTACAATTATACTTGGGATGTATTCTGTTATTACATTCTCGCAGGTTCATGACACATTAAGTTTTAAAAGACTTAATATTACTACGACCTTAACTGATTATTTTCCATTAAATAATTTAAACACTATTAATGTAAACATTGGGTCGGAAATTTATTTGACTAAAAACAAATCATTGGCTGCAAATATTGGTGTTATTAGATCTTTAGGCCAAAGTGGTTTTTTGGTAACTTCATTGAACACTCATGGAATAAAATTTCAAGTTGACTTCAAACACTTCTTAAACAAACATAAAATCATTGAACCAACGATTTTATTATTTTGGTTACATATTTTTCAATATAAATCACAGACTCTCTTAAATTCTGGTTACTATTGGGCATTTCATGCATGTTACCAAAATACAAAGACTGACAGAGAAGAGTCATTAAATAATATTTATTCTGTTGACAGAACTGTATATAAGCTTAACGCAAAGATTGGTTACGAATGCATTAAAAAATGTGGTCTTACGATTGATTATTCCGTTGGACTTGGTGTGCAAAGAATAAATAGTACATCGACAAATAGTATTCAGACGGACAACTCGTGGCCAAGCAATGAAAAAGACTTTCCTTGGAATAAATTATTTGATAAAGGTGTAGGAATTTATCCTAATTTAGTTTATCAATTTAAACTGGGATGGAGTTTCTAAATATTAATTACAGAGGATATAACTCGCATAGCTTCAACTTGCGCCACTGCAGGGAATTCTTAAGTGTTACCTGCAGTCATTTAAATTATAACTATAAGTTACTTTAGCATGAAATTTTTAATTTTCGTATCCTTTTTGTGGATATTGTTTAGTTGCAATAATTCTAAATCCGGCACAACAGAAGACTATAAACTCATCTCATACCTTGACATTAAAGTTGACAGTATGGGGCGTTTACCAAAAGTTCCTTACATTGTTGATTTGCAAAAGAACAGGAAGCACTTAATTGTAATTGGAACACTGCATTCGAGAGACACCATGAATAAAATGTTCTCAGACATTGAAAAAATATTTATTGACCTAAAACCGGAGATAGCTATTAATGAGGGAGGAGAGGTCAGGAAAACCTATTCAAATAGAAATTCTTCGATTAAGAAAAATGGTGAACTTGGACTTTTGAAATATTTGTGCGACTGTAATAAAATTAAAATGTTAAACGGAGATATGCCCGACGACAAAGAATTTGATGAATTATCAAAAGCATATTCCCGGGACGAAGCATTGTTGTTTTTTGCTACAGAAAGATTTGTACTGCCTTATACTTATTGGGACGAAAAAGGTAATTTAGACAGTTTGTATAAAAGTGATTTTATTGAAGGTTATTTAGAGGATTGCAATATTAAATTAGCTCCTGAAGAAAAACAATTTGCATACTACAAAAAAATATACAATAAGTATTTTAACAAGGAATTTGATATAAATAGTATAGTGGCTGATAATTTTTCACCCATTAGAAAGAAACATCATTTTTGTGAAGTTGCACGAAAATCAAAAGAGTTTAGAGATAAATATTTGTTGCGACAAATAGAAGAACAATTAAAGCATCACGACAAAGTTTTAGTCGTTTTTGGTGGATGGCATGTATTGGCTATTGAGCCTGCATTGACACAGATAATTGATAGGACAGGACAATAATGCCAATAGCTAACTTAGTATTGTATAAACAGTGCAGTACTGCAAGGAATGTATAATTGTTAAATGCAAATAACAAAAACTAATTCTTAAAGAGCCTGGAATAGCATGAAAGATAAAATGTCAATAATAGGAATAGGATTTAAGTTAGCCCTGTTGACTCTTACATATACTGCATTAATAGTTTTATTCAGCCATTACAGCAAATTAGACGTAAGAATTCATTTCATATCCTATTCATTTCTATTCATTATTGGTGCAATCCTGATAATTGTCGGGGTATCTTTTCTTATTATTTCAATTATTACACTTAATAAAGCATACAAAGCTGATACCTTGAGGATAAGTGGTGTTTATTCTGTCTGTCGTCATCCATTATATTCATCATGGATCATATTAATAGTTCCGGGGATTGTTTTATTATTAGATTCATGGATTTCGCTGACTATTCCAATAGTAATGTATGTTATCTTTCGGGTTTTGATAAAACAAGAAGAATTATTTTTGCAAAATAAATTCGGAGAAGAATATATAGATTATAAAAGCAAGGTTTCATTGCTATTTCCTATGTTTTGGAGATATGAGAAAAACAAATAAATTATACAACTATGTACAACATAGTATTGCTTCAAATTGCGGCACTGCAAGCAATACTTAATCGTTGGCGGTAATTTCTAAAACTGAAAATAATGAATAGAGTAGACAGATTATTAGGAATACTAACTATGTTACAATCACGAAAATATATTTCGTCAGACTACATTTCCGAAAAATTCGGGATAAGTGTCCGAACTGTTTATAGAGATTTAAAAGCTCTGACAGAAATCGGAATCCCCGTTAGTTTCGAGATCAACAAAGGCTACTTTGTTGTTCAGGGATATTTCCTTTCACCTGTTTCTTTTACAGACGATGAAGCCAACGCATTGATATTTATGGAAACAATTGCCAAAAGATTTGGAGACAAATCCATTCAGGATAATTATGAATCGGCACTGAATAAAATAAAGGCTACCCTTAAAGATTTTCAAAAAGAAAAAGTAGAAGATTTATCTTCCAAGACACATATTTTGTCTTATCCCTCTCCACCAAAAGATTTTAAATTTCTTTCTGAAATATTGAAATCAATAACCAATAAAGCTATTCTGAAAATAGATTATCAGGACAATAAAAAAAATATAAGCACACGGGAAGTTGAGCCAATTGCCATAAAATACTACTCGCTCGACTGGCATATGATTGCCTGGTGCTGGAAACGGAACAATTATCGGGATTTCAAAGCATCGCATATACTTCAGCTTTCAAATACCGGAATTCCGTTCAGAAAAAACAAGCACATTTCCCTGACAGATTACATGAAATCACTCGAAACAAAAATATTTTTAAAGGGTCTGCCATAGGGTTGTCAGTGAGCCACTATATATTTGCCTAAAATCAAATTACAACATTTTAAAATTAAAAAAATGGAAAAGAAAAACAAATTTTGTCAAAGCTGCATGATGCCGTTGAACAAAGACCCAAAAAGGGGGGGTACAAATGCAGATGGATCAGTATCTGCAACTTATTGCAGTTATTGTTATGAAAACGGAAAATATACTCAACCAAACGTTACCGCAAAGGAAATGCGCGAATTTGTAGTTAAAAAAATGGTTGAAATGAAATATCCGAGATTCGTAGCCAAATTCATGACTGCAGGTTTACCCAACCTACAACGATGGAAAGATCAAAAAACAACATAAATAACAAATCCAATGAAAATAGCAGAATTATTAAACGACAAAGGTTTAAAACCAAAGGTAAAAACCGAAACTCTTAGCAAATGGTTACTCGATAAAAAAATCAGTACCGATGAGCTTATTGCGTTTGCGCAAACAGCAAAAGATTCACCAAAAGCTACTTGTATTGAAGCGCTGGAATTTGTTACAAAACAAAACCCATCAATTGCAAATGAACAATGTTTGCAATTCGTAAGCCAAACACTTACTGAAAAAGCTCCCAGAGTAAAATGGGAATCGGCAAAAGTGATTGGAAATATTGCACATCTCTTTCCGACAAAACTCGATAAGGCGATAGATAATTTACTAACCAATAGTGAACACACGGGAACAGTTGTACGTTGGGCTGCGGCATTTGCATTAGGTGAAATACTAAAACTTAACACAAAACTCAACAAAGAATTACTACCTGCGGTTGATGCTATCATTTTGAGAGAAGACAGAAATAGTATCAAAAAAGTTTATCAAATAGCTGTAAAAGAAATTTACAAAAAATAAAATCTTATGAAAAAATATATTAAACTCAGTTTATTCGGATTGCTTACTTGGCTTATTCCATTTATCGTTGGCTTTTTCTTTTATACACGGGAAGGCGTATTGCTCATTAGCCCCCTCTTTTTTAAATCTATAATGATTGCAATAAGTTCATTACTTGCTACAATATTATTAGTACAGTATTTTAAAAAGATTACAAGTAATTACGTTTCAGAAGGAATTACAATAGGACTAATCTGGCTTGCAATAAACATTTTGCTCGACATTATTGTTTTAGTTCCCATGGCAAAAATGACCTTCATTAATTATTTCAGTAACATAGGACTCAGCTATGTAATGATACCCGCAATGAGCATCGCAGTCGGTTTTGTTTCCGAAAATGCTAAAACAAAAAAATAACTACCGCCAACTTGCATTGCTTCAGCAATGCGCCTCCGCAGTGGCGGAGCAAGAAATGCTTAAGGTTAGGCATAATTATGTAAAAATTGATTGTAATTAATAAAATGAATTGTTCAGGCAAGTTAAATAATGTATGGAATAAGATACCTCTTTCTGACTATGAATTTCATATGTCACATGAGCTTGTCGGACAACTGCAATTACAAAATCATTTAACTAAAAAATATCTTGATATTATAAAACCCAAATGTGTTTTATTTGTCGGAGTTGCAGGTGGTAATGGACTTGAGCATGTTGATAAATCAGTGACAAAGGAAGTGGTTTGCGTTGATATAAATGAAAATTTTTTGATCATGACAAATCAAAGATATGGTGGACTATTTGATAAATTATTACTTTGCCATCTTGACATCACACAAAATGAACCTGAAGTTTGCCAAGCGGATATGATATGGGGTTCTTTGATTATTGAATACGCTGGAATACATGAATCAATAAGATTTTTCAATAAAAATATTAAATTGCAGGGACACTTGATAATTACAATTCAATCAGACAATGGAGTTCATTCAATATCTGATACTGGGGTTGAGGTTATTAAAAAGCTGGGTACAGTTTTTAACATTGTTGACACCCATATTCTTGAAGAGAATCTTATTCAAAATGGCTTTGAAAGACAATGTTACGAAGAAAATTTTTTAAAAAGCGGAAAGTCATTAAAAACCTTTCATTATCAAAAAAAATAAAACTACGCCCAACATAGCATTGCATAGCTAGTCTGGCAATGCAAGGTATGCATGAACTATAATGTTCATTAATGAATAATTTCCTATTTTCGTGTCATCATAATCAGGATAATAAAAGAATATATTAACAAACGTGGCGACAAAACGCAAAGAAAGATATGAAAACAGCAACAATTACTACCGCTAAGGGAGTCATGAAGGTGGAGTTCTTCGAGAAGGATACTCCCGCTACAGTAAAGAATTTTACCGACCTTGCAAAGAAGGGTTTCTATAACGGCCTCACCTTTCACAGGGTGATACCAGACTTTGTGATACAAGGAGGCTGCCCCGACGGCACCGGCATGGGTGGTCCAGGATATACCATCAAATGCGAACTTACAGGCAATAACCAGTACCATGATCGTGGTGTACTATCCATGGCCCATGCAGGAAAAGATACCGGCGGCTCGCAGTTCTTCATTTGCCATAGCCGCAACAACACTTCTCACCTTGACCGTCACCATACCTGTTTCGGAAAAGTAGTGGAAGGCCTGGACGTAATTGATAAGATAAGACAAGGCGACAAGATAGAGAAGATAGAGATTACAGAAACCAAGGACTGAGCAGCTTGATGATAGCCCCATAAGGGGAATGTGCTTAAAGGCGATTTACCGTTTGCAAAACAGCTTAATTAAAATCAGTTATCATGACAGAATTCGAATTGCAGGGACATGAATTTATTCCATTGAATAAGCTGCTGAAACTATTGAATATGGTTCAGTCAGGAGGAGAGGCCAATCAAAGGATAGAAGAAGGTGAAGTGATGGTGAATGATGCCGTTGAGAAACAAAAAAGA
>JBEKEO010000102.1:0-10019 GCA_050013795.1 Bacteroidales bacterium | reverse complement strand
TTATGGTGGGATAACAAAAAAGGAAATGGTGACAACGAGGTCAGGTCAAATATTCTCTTCCCTGTTTATTGGTCTTTTAAGAACAAAGAAACCAATGATAAGATATTCTTCCCATTGATTTGGAAGTTTAATAACGGCAATTACCATTCATTAACTATATTGCCTGTATTTTCTTGCGGACATTCACCCGACGGGAAATATGGACACTTAGTAATTCCTCCTTTATTCTGGCACTTTAAAAATGGAGAGAATTACAGCAATACTTTATTCCCATTTTGGTGGTATAATAAGACAGGCTTGGGCAACAGCGCTAAAATATCAAATACTGTTTTCCCAATTTACTGGTCGTACAAGGACAGCACTACCAATAATAAGGTTATCTTCCCTCTGGTATGGCAATTCAATAATAATTACAGCCACTCCTTTACACTGTTCCCGATTTTTTCAATAGGTCATACACTTGACAGCTTATACAGCCACCTGGTTATTACTCCATTTTTCTGGCACTTTAAAGACCCTGATGGCCACAACAACTTATTATTTCCTTTATGGTGGAACAGCAGGAAAGGAAACGGCGACAGCGCTGTAACGACGAATGTTATTTTTCCTCTTTATTGGTCAGTTAAGGATAAGGACAGGAACAATAAGATATTATTCCCTCTTATCTGGGATCTGAAAAACTCACATTATAGTTCTTTTACACTGTTACCGCTTATTTCTTTCGGTCATTCAGCCGACGATAGTATTAAACATTTTACTTTTACGCCTTTATTCTGGGATATTCACAGGCAGGATAGAAGAAACGTCACCCTTTTCCCACTCTTTGCTTATGCTGATAACAAGTCGGGCAAGGCCGATTTCAATATCTTATATTTCCTGTTCCACTTCCACAAAGAGCAGGACAGGAGAATTACTGATATACTGCAACCTTTATGCGAATTTGAAAAGCATACCGATTACAAGTATTTCAGGTTAGCACCGGTGATTTGGTATAAGAATTCACCCAAGGATAAGTTCTTTTCCATACAGCCCTTCTATTATCACAGCATTGATACAATCTCCGAGAACTATAATATCTTCTGGCAGTTGTTAACCTATCAGAACGTTTTCAATGTTAAGAAGTCGAGAAACTTTTTGTGGAAAGCTGTTTTCAGTGACAGGTACTATAATGGTGATCATGAGTTCAGGATATTCTATTTCCTGTATGCCAATATGAAAAAGGAGGGGAAAGTTGAACATGATGTTTTCCCGTTCTACCAGTCGGTAAAAGATTCAACAGGTAATAATTCCAAATCCATATTCTTTTACTTTTATAATTCTTTCCAGAGAAAGATCGAAGGCACCAATGAATTTTATCGCGAAGATGACATCTTCTGGTTCTTGCGCTTCCGTTCCAATTTCCGCCAGTTGAAAGCAAAAGGAATTGACGAAAAGATAATAAGGCAATAATTAAATAGTTTAATTTGTCCTTTTGAATTGAAGACAGTAACAAAAAAAGCAGCTTAAAATTCAAGCTGCTTTCCTGCGAATAATTAACCTACTTTCTCTTTACTAATCTCTTTTCAACTGTTCGGTAATATTCCCTTTCGAATCACGGAAGTTAATTATCATGGGCATATGGCCCGGAAGACTGTGTGTGGCGCATGAAAAACATGGGTCGTAAGCGCGGAATGCCATTTCAACCATATTAAAAATGCCATCATTGGGTGTTACCCCTTTTTTAATCAGCCCCTGTGCTGCTTTCTTCAACGACATGCATATGGCTGCATTATTATTGGTAGTCCCAACTATTAGGTTTGCTTTGGTAACAATTCCTTTTTCATCTGTCCAGTAATGATGGGTGAGTGTGCCTCGCTGTGCTTCAACCGTGCCAACCCCTTCCTTAGGTGTTTTTTCAATTTTTGCAACAAGGTCCTGGCTGGTTATGGAAGTGTCATTTGCAAGTTCAAGGCAATGTTCGGCGGAATATATCAATTCCACAAGTCGAGCCCAATGCATTGCAAGTGTGTTGTGAACTGGCTTACCGCCAAGTGTTGAGAACATTCTTTCGTATTCTTCCTGGGCTATAGGAGTTGCCATGCCATCGGAAGCATTCAATCGCGAAAGGGGAGTAGCCATGTAAACACCAGAATCCTGTCCTTCAACAAAGCCTTTCCATCCTATTTTCTTCAGGTAAGGGAATTTCAGATAGCTCCAGGGTTCAACTCTTTCTGCAATGTATTCAATATAATCTTTAGGTGCGTATTTATAAAGTTCTTTCCCAACTGTATCAACCACGCGTACCTTGCCATCATAGAAATTTACTTTATTCTTTTCATCTACAAGTCCCATGGAATGTATCTTCAGCTTGTAAGGACCATTCACTATAATGTCGACATATTCTTTGTTTGCAAGCACAACATCATTGAAAATTTTCATAGAGAACTTTGAAAACTCAACAAAACCTTTAGCTTTTTCTACTATGTCTTTTCGCTGCTCTTCCGTTAGCCCTTTTCTTACTCCGCCGGGAACATTCATCACCACATGGGTCTGATGTCCGCCAAGCAGTGCTTGTATTTCCTGTGCAATGCGACGTTGTTTGAGTACTTCTGTCCCTATTTCTTTCCCGACTTTTGCAATAACGCCCAGAACGTTTCTTTCAGCTTTTGGAGCTGTAGGCCCGACAACAAAGTCAGGAGCGCCCAGTGCATAAAAATGTGCAATATGGCTGTGAACAAAATGAGCCATATAAAAAAGTTCCCTTATCTTTTTTGCTGTTAGTGTTGGTTCCACGCCGAAAACAGCATCAGCGGCTTTGCCTGCTGCCATATGATGACAACCGGGACAAACACCGCATATCTTGGTCACTATTTGAGATACTTCTTCTATGGGTCGTCCTTCAAGGAATTTTTCAAAACCTCTCAATTCAGGAACCTGGAAATATACGTTATCTACTTCACCATCGTCGTTACAGAAGATTTCAATTTTTCCGTGGCCTTCAAGTCGTGTTACAGGGTCTATTGTATACTGTTTCATTATTGTTTCCTCCTTAATTTAGAGCCGGGTAAACTGTAGCGGTAAAATGTCCCGGCCGGGTCAACGATTGTTTCCATTGCTTCATCAATTTCAGTATCTTCCTTGCCTTCCATCATGGATGCAATGGCAGATAATATCTTGGCGCCCGGATCGGGAATATCGTCAAGTGTTCCATAGCAACCGCGGCAGGGAGCATTCCCTTCGATGCAGCGTACACCGCATCCGCCTCTTGTTGCCGGTCCCATGCAAAGGATTCCCTGTTCATTAAGGCAGGTTTCGCCATCGTCCTTCACTTCCCATGGACGATAGAATTTTACGATTCCTTTTTTATCGGATTTTTTACGTTTGCAATCATCGCACTGAACTTTATTCAAAGCGCCTAAAACTGATCCCTTGGGAGGAAGTTGTGCACCTGTTACCACAGCCATGAATACTTCCACAAGCCTTTCGGTCTGCGGCGGGCATCCCGGCAGATAATAATCCACATCCACTGCCTGGTTCAGAGGCATAACATCATTGAAGAATGTAGGAATATGCAGGTGGCCTTCTTTTACATCAACTTCAGGTGTAGGTCTGACTTTTTTTGGATTGTCAAGCGATTCGCTTTGTTCATGCACTCTTTTGAAAAGGTCTTCCTTATTCGAAAAGTTAGCAAGTCCGGGAATTCCTCCCATATGTGCGCACGATCCGTAAGCGATCAGTATTTTTGATTTTTGCCTGAGCACTTTTGCCATATGTTCGTTTTCGCTATTCCTTACGGCGCCGTTGAACAGCGTGACATCAATATGCTTGTCGGGCATTTCTTCCACATCCTTGTATTTAACATCAAGGGCAATAGGCCAGAATACTAAGTCTGCATGTGCTATGACATCGAAAAGTTTTTCGTGTACGTCGAGCACGGAAACACAGCATCCACCGCAGGCTGCACCCCAATAGACGGCCAGCTTCAGTTTTGGCTTGTCATTCGTTCCCATTTATTTCCTCCTTATCTTTCAATGGTTTCAACTGTTTCTTTAATTTTTGAAGGTCCCAACTGCCTGATCTGTTCAGTCATTTCATTGACAACTTCCTGCAGTTTTTTGCCTTCGCTGGCACTTATCCATTCCAGTCTCAGACGGTCTTTTTCAATTCCCATCTGATCTAGATATTTCTGAAGAAGTTTAAAGCGCCTTAAGCATTTATAGTTTCCTTCAGAATAATGGCAATCACCGGGATGGCATCCGCCGATAAGAATTCCATCGGCGCCATCGGCGAATGATTCCATAATGAATTCCGGGTCAATGCGGCCTGAGCACATCACCCTTACCACGCGGGTGCTGGGAGCGTATCTTAATCTGGATACACCTGCAAGATCTGATGCAGTGTACGTACACCAGTTGCAAAAGAATGCAACGATTCTTGGTGTCCATTGTTCGTTTGTTTTTACTGTTGTTTCCATAATGTTATGTTTTTATATTATTCTAATACTAGAAGTCCTTTAATTTCATTGATAATTTCTTCATCATCAAACAGGTTCTGTGATATGGCTCCCGAACCGCATGATGCCACACAGGTTCCGCAACCTTTACATAGAGCTTCGTTTATTGATGAAGTCTTTTTATCTGCATTAAAAGTAATGGCACTGTATGGACACATATTCACACAAACCTGGCAGCCGCAACATCTTTCGTCGTTGATGAAAGCGGTATTTGGTTCAAGTTCAACATGACCTGCATCAATCAGTGCTAAAGCTTCTGCTGCTGCTGCACCGGCCTGTGCAACACTGTCAGGTATATCTTTAGGCCCCTGGCATGCGCCGGCAATAAATACCCCATCAGTGAATGTACTAACAGGTGCAAGTTTTGGATGTCTTTCAAGGAAGAAGCCTTCGGTTGAACAGGAAATATTGAATTTTTTGCGAATATCCTGTGCGTCTTTTCCCGGCTCAAGTCCAACGGAAAGCACAACCATATCAACCGGAATTCTGCGGACAACACCGATCATAGTGTCTTCAGCACGGATGATAAGTTTGCCTTCTTCAGATTCTGTTGTGGCCCAGTCGGTGACTTCGGAAACACGACCACGGATAAACTGAACTCCTTCATTCAACAGCTTGTCGTAAAATTCTTCATATCCTTTACCAGGAGTCCTCATATCGATATAGAAATTGTATATTTCCGCTCCTGTATGTTCTTTCAGGAGATGAGCAAGTTTCAGTGAATACATGCAGCAAACACGTGAACACCATTTATTGGTCTTTTCATCTCTTGATCCAACACAATGAACGATAGCGATACTTTTGGGTTCTGTTTTTCCGTCTCTTAGAACTACATGTCCTTCTGTCGGACCAGAAGCATTGACCAAACGTTCAACTTCAAGTGAAGTGAAAACATTTGGATATTTTCCATATCCGTAATTTGACGATTTAATAGGGTCATGAGGCTGGAAGCCAGTAGTAAGAATTACAGTTCCAACATTGATCTCGACATTTTCAGGTTTCTGATTAAAGTCAAACGCATTTCTGTCGCATGCTTTAGCGCATCCCTGTGAGCATTTCCCTGTTTTAAAATGGATACAGGTTTGATCATCCACTACAACAACCTGTGGAGTTGCCTGTGGAAATGGGATATAAACAGGTTTCCTTTTAGATAATCCGAAGTTGAATTCGTCATAGAATTTGCCTTCTTTATAAATACAGGCATCAATACAAGCGAGACAACCAACACAAAGTTCTTCTTTAATATAGCGTGGTTTCTTGGTGACAGTTACTTTGTAATTTCCTACAAACCCTTCAACATTAGCAATTTCCGACCATGTCCATAATGTAATGTTCGGGTGCTTGAGTACGGATGACATTTTTGGTGTCAGGATACAGGCAGCGCAATCAAGTGTAGGGAAAGTTTTATCGAACTTTGCCATATAGCCACCAATGGTAGCATCTTTTTCCACAAGGTAAACCTTCTTTCCGGCATTTGCGAGTGTTAATGCTGCCGATATGCCTGAAATTCCTCCGCCGACAATGAGTACAGCAGGGTTCACAGGAACACTTCTCTTCTCCAGCGATTTATGAAAAGCTACTCTGTGAACTGCTGCTCTTGCCAGGTCTTTTGCTTTAAGTGTGGCTGCTTCTTTATCTTCATGCACCCAGGAAGTATTTTCCCTGATATTTACCATCTGCATAAAATACTGGTTCAGCCCTGCTTTTGCAGTTGCAGCTCTGAATGTGGGTTCATGCAGAAGAGGTGAACAGGAAGCGACAACTATCCTGTTTAATTTTAATTCTTTAATATCTTTCTGAATAAGTTCCTGTCCAGGGTCGGAACACATGTACTTGTAATCTTTCGATACTATTACGTTGGGAAGTTTCGATACATATTCTGCAACTGATTTAACATCTACAACGCCTGCAATATTATGTCCGCAATGGCATATGTAAAAACCTATTCTGATATCTTTAATTGTTGACATTATATTTTTCCTCCGTTAATTTTTTACTAAACTTAATTCAGGTGATAACGTTCTTTGTAATCCGATTTCTTTTTCATTGATACCAAATGCAAGTCCCATTAACTGGGTGAAATACATTACGGGAATTTTCACATCTTCACCAAACTTCTTGGAAATTTTTTCCTGAAAACATTCCAGGTTGAACTGGCACAAAGGACATGAAGTGATGATAACATCAGCTTTACGTATTTTTGCTTCTTTCAGAAGAAGGAAGTTCAGCCTGAACCCGATGTCTGAAATGGTGCTCGTCATGCTTCCGCCGCAGCATCTTGTTTTCAGCGACCAGTCAACTGGTTCTGCTCCTAATGCTTTTACAATGTCATCCATGGTGTGAGGGTCTCTTGCATCATCGAAAGGTGAATATGGCCTTACCAGTTGGCAGCCGTAATATGAAACAACTTTAAGCCCTTTAAGTGGTTCGAATACACTATCTCTGATAGCATCTAACCCAATATCATTTGTTAGGACATCAAGCGGATGACGGACTTTCACCGTATTCTCAAAATTAAGCCCAATCTTTTTCAGGCTCTGAAAAACAGACTCCTTTGTTGCAGGCTCATTTTCAAGGTAATTTTGTGTTTTAAGCAAACCCATGAAACATGCGCTGCATGGTGCTATAATATGTGCTCCTTTATCCTGTTTTTCAGCCAAAGCAAGATTTCTTGCTGTAAGAACAATAGCATTGTCTTCATTAATTGACATGTAATTTGTTGCTCCGCAACAGTTCCAGTCATTGATTTCTTCGATGGGTACGTTCAGTTTCTTAAAAACTGAGAGCAGCGATTCTTCGTAGGATTTACCTGATGATTTCAGCGAACATCCCGGGTAATATAAATATTTCATTTTTTATCCTCCTTAGTTTGATTTTACTTCTTTCTGAAGAAGTTTCTGTAAATTTTTTCTGTCTTTCAAGCCTTTTTCAAATAGGGACAAACGACCATTTTTGAATAATCTCAGAGCAAGCATTGCATATGAAAGAGACTTGAAAATATTTGATTTCAGATAATAGTTCATAAGCAATGTAGTTTCGTTGATCCTCCCTTTTTTCTTTACTTCATTGAAAAATGTACTTGCCATAATTGGAACAGTAAATCCTTTCGGATAGATTTTGTTGGCAATGGCTTCTCTTTTTAATGCATACATTACTTCAGTAATTTTAATGCCTTTAGGGCATTCAACTGTGCAATTGTAACATGAAGCGCAAAGCCAGACTGTTCTGTTTGTAAGGACATCTTTTTTAAACCCTGCTCTTACCATAGCGATGATTTTTCTAGGAGTGTAATCCATATAAATACTCAATGGACAAGCTGCGCTGCAGTTTCCGCACTGAATACAACCAAAGAGCTTTTCGCCATGGGCTTCTTTAGCTATTTTATTTCCAAATTCCTTATCAAGTTCTGATTCGTGTTTTATTTCCTGATAAGGAAAATTCAACTTTTCCGTTTTCATTGTTGTCAAATGTTTAAGTTGTTATTTTTTGTTTTTTTATTTTACATAAAATTTTAAGCCCTTCAATATTGGCTGATATTATAATGTTCCTGTTTACTGTAACTAGTTTTCTTTCTTCAAAATCAATAAGAATTTGCTTTGTCTGCTGGGCTGCAATGCTTGTAATTCCGGAAAGACTGCTTACTGAAATTTTATGAGAATTTAAAAGATCGGCTTGTTTTGAATTTGTTAAAATGACCAATGCCTCAGCGATTCTTGATTCATTTTCAGAATAATATTCCTCAATTATGCTTTCAGTATCTTCAAGCTGTTTACAAAGGTTGATAAGAATATATTTTGAGACCACCGGGTTTGATGAGAGTAATTGCATAAAATCTTTTTTTGAAATAAATAGAATTTCTGATGAAACAGAGGCTAAAGCAGAATAATAATGTTGTTTCCCTTTCATAAGGGCATTCAGCCCCAATAAACTTCCTGCCTGAGAATTTTGAAGTATTATTTCTTTACCTTTAGCATCAGTTGTAACGATTTTTATTGTACCTTTGCTTATATAGTATATACCTTTAGGTAAAGTATTTTTTTTGAAAAGAATTTGGTTGGATTTTAATTGTAATAGAGTCTTTTGAAATAATTCAAATAAAGCAATTGCTTCGGGCTTCTTTAAATCGAATTTTCTTTTTGAACTTTTATTATTTAAACTGAATGTATTCATTTCAAATCCTTATTCTTTTTACAATGTAAAAGTATATGTATGAAATAAGGTGAGAAATAGAGTAACTCCGTTAAATGATTGGGGATAACTACACGACTATATGCGGGTTTTTCCGCATCAATTGAAAAAAGATATTTCGGAAAGTTAGTAATGTTATAGACGAATCAATTTAATAATTTGATAAATAAATCTTAATGTTAAATTAAAAATACAAACGTTTTTTTTGTTTGAGAAATAATTTTTATCTTTGAAAAATCATTGAAACATTTAATTGGCAATAGGTTTTAGAAATTTTTAACACTGTTATGGAAAAGGGAAAAGCCAGAATTCTAATTATTGATGATGACCCTGATATTACAAGGGCTATTCAGGTAATATTGGAATCAAAAGGTTATATAGTAACTGCATCGAATTGCAAGCATGAAGGAGGGAAAAAACTTGAAGAATTTAAGCCTGATCTTATTATTCTTGATGTAATGATGGAAAGTATGTCTGATGGTTTCGACTTTTCTCTTGAAATTAAAAGTACTCCGGGATATGAAAGGATTCCTGTTCTACTTTACACCGGCATTGACCAGAAAACAGGTGTGAATTTCAAATCAGCAGTTGGTAATACTGACCAAATAAAAGCGGATGGTTACCTGGAAAAACCTGCTACACCACAGGCATTACTTGCCGAAATAGAAAGACTTCTTTCATTATAAAATGATGTGGAGTTAATTCCTCAAAATATTAAATATATCAACGGGGCTTATTGGCTAATCAGACTCAGATGGATTGCTATAGTATGGGTCTTCATAGCAACTTTTTCAGCAAAATATATTTTTAAAGTTCAGGTTCAGGATATTGCTTTTTGTATTGTCGCTATTGCTTTAAGCCTAGAAAACATTATTTCTCTGAAATTTTTAAGTGTTTTTAAGCATCTTCGGTTTAAAGAAAGATTCCAGAGACTTGTAAGCAGAATTATCAATTGTCAAATTTCATTTGATCTTCTTGCTTTAGCAACTATAATCCATTTTTCAGGTGGTATTGAAAACCCCATTTTTGTTTGTTTTATTTTTCATATGGTCATTGCAAGCATATTGCTAAAAAAGATGGATAGTTACATTCAGGCAACAATAGGCTTGCTGATGTTATGGACTCTGGCGTTGATAGAGTATTCAGGTATTATAAATCATTATAGTCTTTGGGTGCATAGAGTAGCTGAATATCATTTGTATCTTGACAAGTCATATATTATTGAAACTCTTACAATTTTTACATTTACTTCCTATGTCTTGGTGTATATGACAAATTTCATTGTTGGATTGTTACGCAAGCAGGAAGAGGCATATCAGCAGGCAAATAAATTATTGAA
>JBEKEO010000101.1:0-18163 GCA_050013795.1 Bacteroidales bacterium | reverse complement strand
ACTGGGAAAGTACCAGACCGGTAGCCCTTACCGATGAAGAAAATAAGGATTATCGTTTTAAAGACAGCCTGAGAAAGATTACAGAAACTAAAGTTTATAAAGACTCAGTAGATAAAAAAAGAAACCGCTTCAAAATAGGACAGTTTATCCTTAACGGGTATAGTTATACCAATACATTTGATAAATATTCTCTTAATTTCGGACTGGGCATATTTGGTGTTAATTACAACCTGGTGGAAGGATGGAGCCTTTCGCCTTCGGTTAATTATTTCAAATATTTTGATAATTACAAATCATACAGTTTGGGTGGTTCAATAAACTATGGTTTTGGCAATAAGCAAATTTATGGAACTGCTTGGGCGAATTATTATTATAATCCTGTACATTTTTCCGGTGTTACATTTTATGCTGGAAAAACTACAGAGCAGTTTAATCCCGGGGCAATTCTTCCTTTAGTGAATTCTGTTTATACGCTGTTCGAAGAAAGGAATTACATAAAGCTGTACGAAAACCAATTTGCCGCATTACATTACAGAACAGAATTGTGCAACGGAATTTATTTTAATGTCGGCGCTTCTTTCAACGACCGCCTTCCATTGGTCAATACACAAACATGGACAATTAAAAAGTTTTCAAACAGACAATTTGAAACAAATAATCCCCAATATCCAGATAGCAGCGGCTATTCTTTTAAACGTAACCAGGCTGTAATTGCAGACTTTAGATTATCCTTCAGGATTAAACAACGATATTATACCAGGCCGAATCAAAAAGTAGTGCTAGGATCCAAATATCCGGAATTCCGCATAGAATACAAAAAAGGCATGGATGATGTAAATTATGACCTTATTAAAGCAGGCATAAGCAAAGAAATTAATTTTAAAATACTCGGAGTCTTTAAGTTTGATGTTTCCTGCGGGACATTCCTGAATAAAAAGAATTTATATTTCATGGATTATTACCAAATCTACGGGAACCAGACCATCTTCCTTAATGGTGCAAATAAAAGTAATTTAGAGTCTATAGAAATAGGTGGCACGGGAAGAACATCGCTGATGGGGTTTAACCTGCTGCCCTATTATAAATTTTCAACAACTTCCAACTTTGTTCAAGCTCATGCCGAATATCATTTCAAAGGATGGATTATTAATAAATTCCCATTGCTTAGAAAAACCAGGTTTCAGGAAGTAGCGGGATTTCATTATCTGAGTACTAAGGAAATCAATCAGTATGTTGAATTGTCGGTGGGCATAGAAAAAATAGGAATACCCGGTGTTATACCGGGTTTCCTGTGGGTAGATTTTATCACCGCATTTAATTCAAGCACGAAAATAACAAATGGTTTCAGGATAGGATTAGGACTGTAACAAAAACAAAATAATATGAGGAAAATTTTAATTTCACTGGTTTGCTTACTTATAGGAGCGGCCGGTTACGCACAGGATTACCCTGTAAAAGTAAAGGTCCTTAAAAACGGACTGAAAGTAATAGTATGCGAGATGCCTTCTCGCGGATTTGTGCAATCTGAGGTATGGTACAAAGTGGGAAGCAAGGATGAAAAGCCCGGCATATACGGTATTGCACATATGTGCGAACACATGATGTTCCGCGGGTCGAAAAAATATCCCGGCTCGCTTATTAACAGGATTGAACAAAGCGGCATCCCCGGATTCGATGCATATACTGATTTCGACAGGACAGTTTACTGGGAATATGCGCCTGTTGATTACCTTGACACCATTATGGACATTGAATCGGACCGTATGGCGAATCTTGTTATTACCCAGGATTTGCTTAATATTGAGAGGGAAGCGGTTGCCGAGGAATACAGCAACGGGCTTAATACATGGTACGAAAGGATGAATGATGAGCGCTATAAATTTCTTTATCCGCAGGGGCATCCTTATAAGGAAGATGTTATCGGCGAATACAGCGATATTGAAAGTTTCACCGCCGAAGAGTGTAAAAGTTTTTACGATTCTTACTATAGCCCGAACAATGCATTCCTTGTAATTGCAGGAGATGTTAAAAGTGATGCTGTTTTTGCTATGGCTGAAAAATATTTTGGCCCTATTACCAAACAGCTCAGCCTGAAGAAAAGAACCGATATACCGGATATTTATTCAAATAAGATAGAAAAAAACGAAATGGGCATCGACTATCCTATTCAGATATACAGTTATGTTTACCCTAAACCTGAAGCAGGCAATAAAGATACAAAAGCATTAAACATGCTGATATCGCTTTTATTTACAGATGAGAATTCCATTATCAATGAACGTATTGTTGACAAGGAAAAACTCGCTTATGGCATCAATAATTATAGCCAAGGAGAAATGCTATTTCCCAGTTATGGCATTATTGATGTATTCATGGGCCCGATGCCGGGTAATGTGAAGGTGAAAAAGGAAATACGCGAAGTGATTAATAATGTTATCGCATCAGGAATATCGCAGGAAAAGATCGACAAGTTTGTCCAGGCCTATGAATCTGCTTACACGCTGGAAGGATACGAACCTTCCAATGTTGCTGCACGCCTTGGCATAGGCGAATACTATTACAACGATCCTCTTGCCGCCGCAAAAGAACTGGAAGAATACAAGAAAATAACTTCCGGCGACCTGAAGGCTGTTGCAGCGAAATACCTGTCGGAAACGGCTTTGCAGTTCATCAATATCAAGCCGTCGTTTTGATCTTTTAATCCTCAGATTGTTTCATTATAAAACCAATATAAAATGAAAAGTGCAATAAAATATTTAACGGTCATAATTATTTCAGGAATGATATGCAGTAATGTCATTGGGCAAACACTCAATTATGAACAATATAAACTTAAGAACGGATTGCAGGTTACGTTAATTGATTACGGCGCTGTGGATGCCACCGCTATTAATGTATATGTGAATGTGGGCAAGAAAAACGAAACCCCCGGCAACCAGGGCATATCATCATTTACGGCGCAGGCGCTTACCCTGGGCAATTCAAAATATACAAAAATCCAGATACACGACACCCTGTATCCTATGGGCGCATCTATTTCGGCAGGGGCAGGCGCGAGCTACACCCGCATTTCGGCAACTTTCCTTAATAAATACCTGGATAAAGGAATGGATGTTTTTGCCGCTACTATACGCCAGCCGACATTTCCGGAAGCTGAAGTGAAACAAATGATAAGCGAATTTGTGCAGTACAACAACCCTCGTAAAATGGATATATCAGAGCTTGCGCAACGCTTTGCTTATTTTTTCACTTTCGGTATTTCGAATCCGCTTGGCCGGAATACTTACCCTGCACAGGTAGGCAAACTCACATACAAAGGACTTAAAGAGTTTTACGATTTCAATTATACACCAAAAAACACCCGCATAGTCATTGCCGGCAAGCTGGATAAAGAGAAGATAAAAAAGCTTATTGAAACATATTTCGGCAACTGGGAAAGTGTATATGGCGAGAACAACCAGGTAAGCCTTGAACCGCCTTCATTTAAAGGAAAGGAATACGCTTTTGTGAACCGCGACAGCGCCACACAGGCCTGCCTGCTCTGGGTTAAAAAAGGACCATTTATTAACGACAAGGACATACCTGCATTCAAGGTGTCGTCTTCAATAATTAATTTCCGCCTGTTTAACGAGGTCAGGAATAAGCTTGGAAAAACATACGGCATTTCCATGTCGTACAACGAACAGGAAAACGACGGTATTTACTTCGTTTTAACCCAGATGCGCACCAAAGAAATGTACAGCACCCTGCTTGCTTTTGAAAACACAGTAAGCGATTTCTTTAACAAGGGTATCACCGAAAAAGAACTCAAACAAAATATAACTAAACTGAAGAATGAATACCTTTCTGTAAGCCAGCCGGCCAGCATCATTGATTTTTATAACCCCCTTATTTATCCCGATATCAAAAAACGCATGACCTATATCAGCGACCTGGAAGCGCTTACAACCGATGCGGTAAATAAAGTAATTAAAAAATACTATAATCCGGATAGTTATAAACTTGTCATAGCCGGTAACGAAATTAAGCTGGCTGACCAGTTAAGCAAATTAAAAGGCTTGCAAAAGTTTAATAATAATGCTATAGAAGTGGATCAATAAGAAGCCTACATCACACCTAATACTACCTTCTTTTTAACTCAAGGCACTTTAGGCACTCTAAGTACTTAAGGCAGTTCTTTATAATATCGGAGTTGTAAAAGCTACGCTCCACGGACCGTCTAAGTCTGGATGCTTACTTTTTGCCCAGCGGAAAAAAAAGTATTTGTTGTATTTTTGTAGCTGTAAGCTACTTTTTATTTAGGACATAAGCACAGCTTACGCCCAACTCTTTTATATTAAACTACGGAGAACGGGGCGGGTTTCTTTATGTAATACTCCTGTTTTATCGCAGAATCGTTGCAAATCTTTAACGAATAGTGAGTAATCCTTAACGAATAGTGAGTAGTCCCTAGCGAATAGTGAGTAATCGTTAGCGAATAGTGAGTAATCGATAGCGAATAGTGAGTAATCGTTAGCGAATAGTGAGTAGTCCCTAGCGAATAGTGAGTAATCGTTAGCGAATAGTGAGTAGTCCCTAGCGAATAGCGAGTAATCGTTAGCGAATAGTGAGTAATCGATAGCGAATAGCGAGTAGTCCCTAGCGAATAGTGAGTAATCGATAGCGAATAGTGAGTAGTCCCTAGCGAATAGCGAGTAATCCTTAACGATTTGCTGTAACTCCTTAAGGACTTGCTGTGACTCGTATAAGAGTTAGCGCAATCGCTTCAATAAATATTCTTGGTAAATTGCTTGATTTCAGCTTAATATTATAATATCTTTGATGTTTCTATTTAATAAAAGCTATGAAAAAGATATACATTATTATTATACTCGCTATAATTGGTTTGAGTGCAAATGCCCAAACTGCATATATTACGAATTATCATGGAGATAATGTAACTGTAATTAATGTTGCGACAAATACTGTTATTGATACTATTACAGTTGGTAGAGATCCTTATTGTGTATCTGCCAGTCCCGATGGGAGTAAAGTATATGTTGCGAATTGGCAAGATGCTACAATAAGTGTAATAAATACTGTTACAAATACTGTTTCAGCTACAATTACTGTTGGTGCATATACATATCCTTATGGCGTATCTGTCAGCCCCGATGGAAGTAAGATATATGTGGCGAATAATAGCGCTAATACAGTAAGTGTAATAAATAGCACTACCAATACCGTTTCGGCTGTAATTCCAGTTGGTTCTAATCCTGTGGGTATTTCATCTAGTTCCGATAGTAGTAAGGTATATGTTGTGAATAACGGTGCTGCATCAGTGAGCGTAATCAACACTGCTACCAATACTGTTTCAGCTATTATTGCAGTTGGTTCTAATCCTAATGGTATATCCGTAAGCCCTGATGGATTAAGAGTATATGTTGCGAATAGTTATTCTGGTACGGTAAATGTAATCAACACTTCTACCAATACTGTTACGGATACAATTACAGGATTTAATGGTCCTGAAGGTGTATGTGTGAGCCCCGATGGATTAAGTGTATACATTACTAATACAGGTGATAGTACAGTAAGTGTAATAAATACTGTTACAAATACTGTTTCAGCTACAATTGTAGTTGGTTCTAATCCTGTTGGCATATCTGTAAGCCCCGATGGAAGCAAGGTTTATATAGCAAATAGGAGTTCTAATACTGTAAACGTAATAAATACTACTACAAATACTGTTACGGATACAATTGCAGTTGGTAATGGTCCTGCTGCATTAGGAAATTTTATTTCCATTTATCCATCACACACAAGTATTGCTCCGCAAAGCATAGAACAGGCAAGTATCAATGTTTATCCTAACCCTGTTACAAATGCATTAATAATAGAAAGCCCTCCCGCAGTAATAGAAATAACAAACATACAAGGCCAGCTAATTAAAACCTTTACAGCAACAAGCGTTAAAACTAATATAGATGTTTCTGCCTTTCCATGCGGAGTGTATGTTGTGGAAGTGAAGATGGAGAAAGGGGTTGAAGTAAAGAAGTTTGTGAAAGAATAGTATAGTAAGCAGGAGGCAGTCAATAGCATTGAACAATTTAGCGATTAAAATGAAATACTTAAGAAACAGTTTGCTCGTTTTTTCATTATTCATTATAATACAGGGCTACGCTCAATCATTCCCCGGAGGTTTCATGGAAAACGGAATGGACACTGTAGTGAGGGCGAGGCTCGATTCTTCACAAATAGCTGCTTTTATGCCCCCGCGTGGTTTATTTACTTTTCCTGCTCCTTACAATACGCAGGGAGTGAGGATCACCAATGCCGGCGATTGCCAGGGGAGCGATTGTGTTTCGTATATCGGGTATTCTTATTGGAGCAACACCAATAATCATGTTGGCTGTGATACCATGCTGATATTTGTTGGCCTTGATAAATCGAAAGGCGGAACGGGACCTACCTTATTCAGTTACAATAAAACTACCGACATGGTCAGGAATCTCGGGCCATTATTTGATGCTTCGAGCGCATTTAGCTGGAACAGCGGTGAGGGATGGTATTTCAGCGCCACCTTGCCAAGTAAGTTATATATTATGGGTGAGACAGCGCTGATAAGGTACGATGTGATAACCCATGCTTTTGATACGGTATTTGATGTAGGGAATTTTCTTGGGTCAGGTAAATATATTTGGCAATGTCATAGCAGTAACAACGACAGGATGCATTCTTTTGCTTTACGTGATGATGCAACCTATGCTTATCTGGGTAGTGGTGTTTACGATGAGCTTTTAGATTCAATGTATTATTTTCCTGCCATAGGCGACTATGACGAATGTCAGGTCGATAAAAGCGGGAAGTGGCTTCTTATAAAGGAAAATGTAGATTCCCTTTACGGGGAAGATAATGTGATCATTAATTTAGAGACTGGCGAGCAAAGGGTTTTATTGGATCAGGATGGGGCCGGAGGACATTCGGATAATGGCTATGGATATATGGTTGCGGCAGATAATTGGGGCGTAGTTGGAGATACTAAGCTGTGGCGGTTCAGCGACCACCATTTCAAATGGACAAGGGTTATGAGAGGAAGGAACTGGTCTGATTTTACAGGTAGTGGTTATGCTTCATGGCACCTGTCTTTTGCCGATGCAAAAGATACGTTAGAAGTTCCTGTCAATAAACAATATGTTGTTGCCAGCGCTGCTTCTGAAAACGGATGTCCGCGATGTGACGAGATCACCGCATTCCGTCTGGATACAACCCTTGATGTTTTGGTTATCGCCCCAACTATGACAAATTATCATAAAACAGGCGGTTCCGGAGATACGCTTCCGGGGTATTCTAAAATGCCAAAAGGAAATGTTGATATCACAGGAAAATATTTTATATGGAGCAGTAATATAGGCTCCAACCGGCTCGATGTGTTTATTGCCAAAATCCCTTCGCAGCTACTTGTTCCCGATTCGGTTCTTACCTCCGTCACACAATTGGAAGAAAAAAACGATACGGTAAAAATATTTCCAAATCCTGCAAATGAAAACCTGACTATTGAAACATCTCAAAAATCATATATTGAAATACTAAGTATCGAAGGACAACTAATAAAAACCATTAATACAAGCAGAAATAAAACAAACATAGATGTTTCATCATTTCCAAGCGGAGTGTATGTGGTGGAGGTGAAAACGGAAAAAGGAGTTGAAGTTAAGAAGTTTGTAAAAGAGTAGTGAGTAATGAGTAGAGAGTTAGGAGTAAATGAATCAACTCCCCACTCCATACTCATAACTCCTAACTCAACACACTATCATTCCCCCACTTTCACCCTTATTCCTTCAGAGTGCGCACTAAATTCGGGAGCGTACATGCATTGTATGGTAGTAATGCCATTTGAGAAATCACCGTTAAGCGAAACCACCAGCGGATACTCGAACACATATGTTCCTTTTGGCAAATGCGAGAAGAAGAAATTAGTGGATGCATCGCGGGTGCTTTCATAATATCCCAAACCATCCTGGTATTTGTATTGCGAGAAGACATTGGTAGGTTCAAAGCCGGATGCCCGCATATCTTTCATATGCACATATTCCATATCCCTGTCAACGCGAAGCTCAATTTCTTTTCCAGTTTCAAAGGTGTTTCGGCAGGCGTTATTTTATCAAGCTGCTCAAAGTATTGCCAATACAAAGCTCCCCATGAAACGCCATCATCGCTTTTGGTAACGGTTACCTTGCCCATGTCGGGGGTAATTTCGTTTCCACTCCATGATGTTTTGAAATAACCCGTGCCTGCTTCCACCTTTACATTATCCATTTTCTTAGGGTCGATATCCATATCACCCACTTTAATTTTAACAAGCTGATCGCTTGCAAGCCAATTGGCTCCCCTCAGCAATAAAGCATAACAGGCTTCGGCAGTTGCCGTGGTGGTTTTCCAGTCCTGTGTTTGCTTTTGTTTCAGCAGCCAAATCTTAAGATTGTTAACAGAAACAGTATCATTAGACACTTCATCAAATGCTTCAATAAGCAAAGCCTGTGTTTCGATAGGAGCCTGGTACCAGTAATAACCTTCCGACATATCCCTCCAGTACATTCCCATTTCGTCGCTGTTAAGAGAATTTTCTTTAAGTGATTTCATGATGTCGGCAGGAGTGGCTTTGTCGCCCATCCTGTTCAGTGCAAGGGCAATCATCCCTTGCAGGTAACGATTATTCTCCAGCCAGTATTTCTTAGCCTGACCAACATAATAATCATAAGCTTCTTTATTTCTGTTTTCCACTCTGATATCATTCAGAAAATAACTGCGCGCATACAGGTATTGTATCTCCAGCCCGCCGAGATTATCCAAACCCAGGTCACCATATTTCTTCAGCCATTCATAATCTTCGCGCATCCTGTCGTCAAGATATAACACTCCGTCTTTTATCATTTTCCAGCATTTTGCATCATCGCGTATGCTCTTTACTCCTAATTTGTCAAGGTGTCCAAAGCCGGTTACGATATATTGGGTAATATACCTGTCGTCTTCAACCCCTCCAAACCAAGGCCAGCCGCCATTAGGTAATTGCATCTTTTCAAGTTTTGCCAAAGCCTTGTCAAGGTCATAGCTCATTTTATTCAGGTCGAAAAGCAAGGCTATCCTTTGTTTTCTTTCGCTTTCATCTTGTCCCTGCAATACCCAGGGCGTCTCTTCAAGCATGAGGGATTTAAGTTCCTGGTTCTTTTCAAGATTGGAAAGAAGAGCGTTGGGCGTTAATGTTCTCCAGCTATCGAACACTGCTTTTATCTTAGGATGTGCATTGGCAATATGCGCAGCGATACTGTTGGCATAAAACCTTGCGAATACCTGCTCGGCGCATTCATAAGGATACTCCATCATATATGGAAGCGCCTGTATGGCGTACCATGCAGGATTAGAAGTGTATTCCAGCGTCAATTTGTAATTCTTCAGTGTGGTTGATGATTTTGAATTAACAAGCTTCTCGAAAGTGAAATCCTTGGTTTGCTTTCCGCGAATCGGCAAAGGCAATGTTTCGGTAACCAGCATCCTGTTGTTAAGAACCGGGATTGCCATTTCTTCCCCATCGGTGAATTTTCCCGACTTTGCAACCACCTTGTATTTAATAGCGCCTATGCCTTCAGGTATCTCAATGTTCCAGTTCACCACCGCGCTTTGACCTTTAGACGCTTTGAATGATTTCATTCCTCCCGCATTCTTGCAAAGCTCATCAATAGGTTTTTCTGTTGTTGCGTCAAAGAGGAATAATTGCGCATCGCCGACCATTTCTTTATCTGTAAGGTTGGAAACTTTTGCAGTGAATGTTAATTTATCGTCTTCCCTGAAGAACCTTGGGGCGTTAGGAACTATCATCAGGTCTTTCTGTGTAACAAGTTCCTTTTCTATCTGACCTATCTTAAGGTCTTTGGTGGTGGCAAGTCCCATCATTTTCCATTTAGTCAGAGCTTCCGGAATAGTGAAGGAAATGATCACTTCGCCGTTTTCATTGGTTTGAAGCTGTGGATAAAAGAAAGCTGTTTCGTTGAAATTTGAACGCGCCTGAATGCCTGCAAGCTCGGCAGAATTATTGCCCCTGCCATCTTTACCTGCTTTCTCTCCCGCAATAAGTCCCTGATCCTTGGTTTTGCTGACTGTTTGATCCACAGGTGTTGAAGCAGGAAGCAAATCCGCCTTTTTATTATCGGAATAATGACTTTCATTCTTATCCACTTCTTTTTCCTCTGTAACCTGAGCGACTGCGTTGGAAGTATTAACGGCTCTCATTTTTGCCTTTCCTGCCGGAGCACTCCCTGTTGCAGTAACCTCATCGGCAACGCCATCAAAGTCGTACTCATATCTGTAATATCCTCCATAATCGAAGCCGAACCAATTCAGCCTGTCGTATTGCCTGTATAAAGGATACAGATAAGGGTCTCCATAGAAAGAATAATAAGTGGAATTATGAGAGGTAAAACAATAATAACCATCCCAGTAAAGTGAAGAATAAAGAGAATTATAAATGTTGAAATTCCAGTAATTCGGCCTGTAAGCATCAAGAGAAGCATCGTACATGGTGGCCAGCATTTCGGCAGCAACTTTGTCGCCTTTCTTACTTTTTATTTTAATTTTCCATTCTTCTTTCTGCCCGGGCTGCAGCTTATCCCTGAAAGTTTCAAATTCCAGGTCAAGTTCTTTGTTCGTAAAAGGAATCGTAACAGACTGTTCGTTGATAAAATACCTGTTATGTTTTATGGTGAAAAGGTGAATGCCTATTCCTCCTCGGTACTCTTCTTTAATGGGGATTTTAATAAGCCTCTGTTCGTTATTCAGCTTCAGCCATTGTTTGCTGATGATCTTTCCGTTGTATTCAATTTCGTAAAGAAAAGACGTGTTGGCATCTTTTGTTCCAAGCATGAAAGATGCGCTGTCACCGGGTTCGCATTCGCCTTTCACTATTGAAAAATAATTAATGGAGTTGTCGGGAGTCTGCTTTTCTTTCAGTCCAAATACAGTGAAATAGCTGTAATAGTCAACATCCTCGCCATACTTGTCTTTCGACCTGGCTTCAACAACATAAGCGCCCTGCTTCCAGTCGGGGAGATTCTTTATTATTATTGCAGTATCCTTCGGTGTCTGGAAATTCATTTCAAATACTTGTTCGCCCTTATCCCATTTGTACATATTGTTCTCGTCATCGTAAAGGTCGTTGGGAAATGCGGCATAATAATCTTCTTTCGACATGATATATTTATCCGGCTTGGTCCATTGCCTTTCACGGAAAACCTTATCAGGCTGCTTAAGCTTGTATATCTTTATTGTTCCTGCGGCAGGTTCTTTATCGCCATTAAGATTGGTGGTGTATAAATAAAAATAATCTTTCCCTTCTTTATCAAGCTGAGCAGGTATGTTAACAGACAAGTTAAGTGCTTTATAACCTACCTCGACATACTTTTGAGCAGAATGGGTTTCGCCGTTAATATCTGTGATATCAGCATAAACTGTATAGGTGAAAGTTGGGGTATATTTCTTAGAAACACTTAAATCGGGAATAGCTTTAAAACTTACAGAAAATTCACCCTTATCATCGGTGGTAGTTGTGCCATTGATGATTTCCATTTCCGGAGAACTGGGATAATATCCCCACCACCAGTAAAACCAGTAAGGAAATGTTGCTGTACGAACCACGCGGTATTTCACATCGGCATTATCAATTACATTGCCGGCATAAGCTTTGGCAAGCCCCTTAACCGTAACAATATCATTTAGTTTATATGTGCCTTTTACGGTATCTATGATTACTTCGAATTTAGGACGCTTGTATTCTTCAACAGAAAAATATTGTGATCCCACGCCATTGGTAATATAAACCTGCCCTGTAATGTTTGCCGGAGCAATGAATGTTCCCGTAAACGTTCCGTAATCATTTGAAGTAAGCTCTAGTTCTGAAATTTTTTGGTAGTTCACATCATAGAATGTAACGGTAGTTTTCTGATGAGGGGCGATATCATATTTCTTCCCGGTTTTATCTGACCTCAGCATTATACCTTTAAAATAGATCGTTTGCCCCGGGCGATAAATAGCCCTGTCAGTAAAAAAATACGTTACCAGGCTGTTTGAATAATCAGATTCATAATTCTTGTATTGGTAAAAGCTTTCTTCGTTCACGAACCTGTCGCTTCTATAGCTAAAATCGAACCAGAAATAATGATAATCATCGGCTTCAGGGACTTCAAAATAACCATTTACATCTGTAGTGAATGTTTTCCATCTTTCCTGTTCATAATCGCGGGTATAATAATTGTATTTGCTGGTGTATGCCTGTGCAATTACTTTATTTAAAGGAGCGCCTGTTTCTCTGTCGGTAACATAAAAATCCATAGCTCCTTTTTCTTTAGCCCGGTTAATGAAGCCTATATTGGTTATCCAGAAATGCGAATACGCCACTATCTGTTCTTTGGTTGAAAAATCTTTGTTGTCGGAAGCCAGAACAACATAATATCCAAGCGGAAGTTCGGGCATTTTTATTTCAGCGGAATGAGGCTGGTAATCGCCGTCATCAGGAAAAGAAACACTCCATTCTTTTATTACAGGTTGTTTCAGGTATAGTTTAATAAGATCTTCGCCATAATTCTTTTTAATAAATTTTTTATCCTGTTCATAAGTGATATTAATAATGCGGAAACGGATATCTTTTGCATTCTTATAAGTGACCAGTGTTCTGAAAGGCTTACCGGGGGCATTGCCTTCTTCTGTAGCCATGGCTATTGATTTCTGATAAATAAGATATTTCAGGTATTTGCAATTGGTAGCACCAAAAGAGTTTGGAAATGCTTTGATAGCTTCTTCGCATTTATCGAGGGCTTTTTTCATCATCCACTTATTCGGGTCATCTGGTTTCGTAGCATTATAAGTCGAGCCCTTGCTGTAATATTCATTGGCAATAGCATAGGTAATATCGGTTGAGGAAGAAAACTTTAAAAATCCGGATTCGAGGTTTAACAATGCCTGCAGGTAAAGACTATCCTTCAAATCCATTGTAGCATTAGTTTTAACGAATTTCAGTCGCTTAATATCAACATCAATCAAAGCTGCAGGATCGGTATCATTTGAATGAAAAGCAAGTAGATCCTGGAATATTTTAGCCGCATAATATTTCAGCGACATAGAATCTTTGGAGGTAATGGAAAGCTTTGAAAAATCGGCATAAGGCTTAAAGAAATTTTCACTGCTGATCTCGAACTTATAAGTTGGTTTAGTGAGTTCTGATTCATCGTTCATGAAAAAGTCTATGGCGCGGTTAGCGAGAAAATCGTAAAGAGTAGGCCTTAAATGTCGGGTAGCGGTATCTTTCACAAGTACATTGTCATAAATGCCTAAATTGGTCTTTTTGAGATTGTCTACGTCGTTCAGCGACATCACATAATTATAAATGACTTCTTTCACCAGCTTTTTCAGATCCCATGTTTGCATATCATCTTCCTTGAAATTTACGGTTTCGGTACGTTGCGACCATTTCCACCTGTTAATGGAATAATAACGCCAATACATTTCGGCAAGCACGGAATGCAGTATGGGCTTAATAGGAAAAGCCGCAGTGGTGATCTCCGATTTCAATCCTTTGATGTTGTTCTCATACGAATCTTCCTGATAAGTGCTTTGCAGCTTCATCTTATACATGATAGCTTGAACAAACTGTGGCGCATTGTTTTCGGCTTTAGACGCAGTGTAAACCTTCAGCACTTCTTCAAGCGCCGACTGGCTAAGTCCCTTACCTATAAGGGAATCTATTTTCTTCCATGATTTTTCATAATTAATACTGATTCCGGAAGTAATAGTTTTAGACGGAGCGTCTTTCTGAAAAAACTGTTGACGGGATATATAATTTCCGGCAAACACAATAATAGCAAAAGCGCTAATGAGAAGAACAAGTTTTGTTTTCATAGGGAAATGGTTTTAATAGTTTGCAATATATGAAATTTGTTAAAGTGAATTTGTATTAAAGATGAAAAAAAATAAAGATTCCATAAATCCATATGTAAACTTTATAATTATCAAACCAATTTTTATAATTTCAAGCCAGCTCTCACCAAATCTTAACTCGCATATTCAAAAATATTTATGCGAATTGGCGGCAGGTAATTGGAAATTGCTTTACCAGTGATTATATCCTTAACAAATTCGGCTTTTTTAATGAGGTGGGGAATAATAAAAGGTGTAATTTTGTAATTAACAACATAATTAAACCAAAGGCTTTGAAAAAACTATTTGCAATTTTAATTTTACTTTCCATTTATAGCATTAGCGTAAATGCACAATGGCATAGAACAACTTGTCCTTCTGCCGGGCAAACGATTTGTTTAGCTGTAAGCGACAGCAATATTTTTGCAGGGACACAGGACAGCGGCGTGTACAGGTCGTCAAATTTTGGAAACACTTGGGTTAAGATAGATACGGGCTTGAAACTTTCGGCGATATCTGCCTTAGCCATAAACGACAGTAATATTTTTGTCGGAACCGCGGATAGCGGCATGTTTGTATCGTCAAACTTTGGAAACACTTGGACTTTGGTAAATAATGGTTTGCCGGCCAATAAAAATTATACAGCTATTGCCGTAAGCGGTAATAACATTTTTGCGGCTACTTATGGCAAGGGCATATATTTGTCTTCAAATAACGGGCAACTTTGGACTGCAGTAAACAGTGGTTTGGCAAACACGTATGTCATGTCATTGATTATTCATGGGGATACTCTTTTTGCCGGAACGGTATTAGGACCAGTATACAGGTCATTAAACAATGGCGGCAGTTGGGACACAGTGAATACCGGCATACCTGCAAACCTCACTGTAACATCGTTCGCTATAAGCGGGAACTATATTTTTGCCGGGACAGGCCATGGGGAAGTGTATATATCTTCAAATAATGGAAACAGTTGGGCCAATTGGGATACAACAGGTTTGTCGGGAACGGGTGATGTTAATGCATTGGTGATAAACAACAACAATATTTTTGCAGGGACCTGGAATGGCGGAGTGCGTGTGTCTTCTGATATAGGAGTTACTTGGACTGCAGATAATACAGGCCTGACTGATACTATAGTCAGGGCATTGGCTATAAGCGGTAACTATATTTTTGCCGGAACCGATAGCGGCGGAGTTTGGAGGATGGCATTCCCAGTATCGGGAATAAATGAAATAAAGAATAACGATAATGGCATTTCGATTTATCCCAATCCGGCTACAGATAACATAACAATAGATGCAAGTAAATTACAATTTGCGAATTTAAATTTACGAATGTATGATGTCGTTGGTAATTTGATTTTAGAAAAGAATACAGGCAATAATAAAACAGACTTAAATGTTTCAGCATTACCAAATGGGGTGTATATTATAGAAATAATGACAGGAAAAGGGATAACCGCGAAGAAGGTTGTCAAGGAATAAATAACATTAAAACAATTGAACCATTAAACTTTTTACGTTATGAATAAATATTTACTCTTTTCTGTCCTTTTGGCTTTCCGCTTTTACCTTTTCCCTTTAAGCTGCACTGCACAGTGGCAACAAACAAGTCTTGATAATTTTATTGTCAACACATTAGTAATAAACGGGAGCAATGTTTTTGCAGGGACTAATGGTGGCGGAGTGTTTTTATCTTCAGATAATGGAGACACATGGTCTGCTGTGAATACAGGATTAAAAGACAGTACCGATATCTTTGCATTAGCCATGATCGGGAATAACATTTTTGCAGCAACCGATTCCGGCGGTGTGTATATGTCATCAAACAATGGACTTAGCTGGACTGTGGCGAATAATGGATTGCCTGCAAATTTTAATGTTATATCATTTGCAACAAGCGGAAGGAACATTTTTGCGGGTACTTATGGCAACGGAGTATTTCTTTCAAATGATACCGGCGCATATTGGGCCGCAACAGGCCTGACAAATGCTGATGTCTTGTCTTTGGTTACAAACGGGAATAACATTTTTGCAGGAACTGATTCCGGAGTTGTATATATGTCTTCAAACTGCGGAAGCAATTGGATTGTGTCTAATACAGGCATTTCGAGCACAGATAATGTATTGTCATTAGCTATGAACGGGTATAATATTTTTGCAGGGACTGATGTTGGTGATATCTATTTCTCTTCAAACAATGGAAACAATTGGATTGCGACAGGTTTAACAGATACTTATATCGCATCTTTAACCTTAAACGGCATCAACACTTTTGCAGGGACCAGCGAAGGAGTGTTTTTTTCTTCTAACAATGGACAAATATGGACTTGTACAGGTTTATCAAACACAATTGCTTTGTCATTAAACGTAGGCAGCGGGGGCATCCTTTTTGCAGGGACTTATAGCGGAGTATGGAAGTTCGCATTATCTGATTTGGGTATTAATGAAATAAATGAAAGCAATGTAGCAGTTTATCCTAATCCCACGAGTGGGAAAATTCAGGTAATCAGTAATCAGTCAACGGTAAATGATATTGAAATATATAATGCACTTGGTGAAAAGGTTTATATCTTACCGATAATCGATAACCGTTTACCAATTACTATTAATTTAAACGATATATCAAACGGAGTATATATTCTGAAAATAACAACAGATAACGGAATTGAAACAGAGAAAATCATTAAGGAATAAAGAGTTAAAACAGTAATAATTATCATGGACTTAAATAATACCTCAACCCGCAAAGAACACGACCTGCTGGGAGACAAAGAAATTCCGGCTGATTGTTATTACGGGATACAAACTTCAAGAGCAATAGAGAATTTCAATATAAGCAGGGTGAAATTATTTCTTTTCCCAGAGCTTATTAATGCGCTGGCGATAGTTAAGGCGGCCTGTGCCAAAGCGAATGAAAAACTCGGACTGCTTGATAAAACCAAAGCAAATGCCATTGTGAAAGCCTGTGAAGAAATAATGGCAGGTAAGTTGCATTCCTCATTTGCTGTAGATATGGTTCAGGGTGGCGCGGGGACTTCCACCAATATGAATGCCAATGAAGTTATTGCAAACAGGGCGATTGAATTGATGGGCGGGGTTAAAGGCGATTATAAATTATGCGACTCGCACAATCATGTAAATATGTCGCAATCAACCAACGATGCCTACCCTACTGCTGTAAAAATTGCACTCATTAAAAGCAATGTTGCCTTAATTGATTGCCTTAATGATTTGGTAGCAGCATTTCGCAAAAAAGAAAAAGAATTTGCCGCTATTATTAAAATGGGCAGAACACAACTGCAGGATGCCGTTCCCATGACATTGGGACAAACTTTCGGCACCTTTGCGCAAAGCATAGAAGATGAAATAGAAAACCTTCAGCGCGAAGCGAAACAATTCCTCGAAGTGAATATTGGCGGCACAGCCATAGGCACAGGAATTAATGCCGACCCGGATTTCGGGAAAACCTGCGTTACTTATCTTAAAGAAATATCGGGATATGATGTTTTTCTGGCGCCCGACCTTATTGAGGAAACGCAGGATACAGGCGCTTATGTGTCGTATTCGTCGGCAATGAAAAGAACCGCAGTGAAGTTATCGAAGATATGCAATGACTTGAGATTATTATCATCAGGCCCGAGGGCGGGAATCTATGAAATAACGCTGCCCGCCATGCAGCCGGGTTCATCCATTATGCCCGGAAAAGTGAACCCCGTAATTCCCGAAGTGGTTAACCAGATAGCTTTTAAAATAATTGGCAACGACCTTACTGTTACCCTTGCTGCCGAGGCTGGACAACTGGAACTGAATGTAATGGAGCCTATCATAGTGTATAGTATTTTTGAATCGACAGAAATGCTAAAAAATGGTATTCGTTCACTCATTAAAAATTGCATAGTCGGGATAAAAGCCAACAAGCAAATATGCCGCGAAATGGTTGAAAAAAGCATTGGGCTGGTAACGGCGCTAAATCCTTATATAGGTTATGACGCTTCTACACAAATTGCCAAAGAAGCGCTGGAGAACAATAAAAGTGTTTACGAACTTGTTCTGGAAAAGAAACTGCTTACCAAGGAGAAATTAGACAGCATCCTTTCGCCCGAGAACATGACAAAACCTCATAAAATTGTCAATTTTCCTTCGTAGGAAAGAATCGCCTAAAGTACTTATATCCTTACCAATTTCAGTCTTCAGTCTGCAATTATTTGTTTGTTGAC
>JBEKEO010000100.1:0-10095 GCA_050013795.1 Bacteroidales bacterium | reverse complement strand
TTCCATTATGGCTGACTGGTCGAAATCCTTGGTGTAGTATAATTCGCCTAACCCTTTCATTGCCACCAATTCCCTGATCACTTCATTCCTGAGTATCGTATCCTTTCCAAGCGTATCCAAAAAGGCAGCATAACTTTTTAGCTGGTTGATGGTACGGTAAAGGTCGGTTTTGGTGATATACTGCGTTTCCATGGTTAGGAATTCTTTAAAGAAATCATTGAAGAATTCCATATAACCTGTGTTGTTGTATAATACAGGCCGGTAACAAATGTATCTCTTTGCCAGTTTTTCCTGACCTGACAGTTGTGCAAATTCTTCAACATATGCTTCATTGTATTTTACAAGGCTGTTAAAGTAATTATCCTTCACCCAACCATATCGTTTATTTATGGCAAGTCTAAAAGAATCAAGCTTTGAACGCTTGCGTAGCTTTAAAAGTGCTGTATAATTCTTCGTTATGAAGGTTTGATAATCTGCATTGAAACGCCCTATCAAACTATTTAATTCAGTGGAATCACTATTTGAAATCACCACATCGAGATCTTTGGGCTTAAGGTAAGGGTTCGATTTATCATCAGGTAATTTGCAATCGGGACATTTAATGGAAAGTTCATAAGTCTTGCCGGGAACAATGTAAATAGGTGCCTGGTTAAAATCAATCTTCAGATAGGCATAAAAAGTAGTATCTGCTTTAAATATAAAGCTGAATTTTCCTGCCGTATCAATATTTGATGAAGCTACTTTGGTAAGTGTATAGGTTAACTGGTCGTAACAGGCGAATAAGTTAATGGTTTTGCCTTCGGCGCCTGTTGCTTTTCCTTTTACTGTTACTTCCCTTTGGGCATGAACAAAAGAAGTGAATGTCAGAAGCAATAAAAAGAAAAGGCTTATTTTTTTCATACGATGCAAAGATTTCTATCCTAATGAGTTGGTTGTCATTTTATTTTGAACAGGTCAACTTCTTTGGGAATGAACTGTTTTACATCTCCTCCATTACGGTGAATATCCCTTACTATGGAAGAATTCAGATGAGTGTATTCAGGTGCAGTAAGAAGAAATACAGTTTCAATATCGGGATAAATGTTTCGGTTCATTTGTCCTATGCTGCGTTCAAATTCAAAGTCGGCGCTGGTTCGTAAGCCACGTAAAATGTATGTTGCCCCTGTCTTTTTACAGAAATCAACGGTAAGCCCTTTATATATGACTGCTTTAACAGTGGGATGTTTTTCAAATACCTTTTTTATCCATGTAAGGCGTTTATCAATGTGGAAATATCCTTTCTTTTCGGAGTTCTCGCCAATAGCCACAATAATTTCATCAAACAAAGGTATGGCTCTGAGAACTATCGATTCATGACCTTTGGTAATGGGGTCGAATGAGCCGGGGAATATTGCAATTCTTTTCATACAATAGAATTTAATACCACAAAGGTATGAATTATTTATTGCTGCAAAGATGAATGAAAAAACTGATGATTAGCTTTAACTGCTATAAGGTAACATTTGTAAAAGTACCATTTGTAATAGCGTAATAATTGCTGCCATCGGTTCCGATAAAACTAAATGTTCCCGAAACGACATTATTAGCGCTGCTGGTAATGACTATGTTTCCCACATAAGGACTAACACCTGTTGTCTGGTATCCGGTGAGGGAAGTTTCGCTGGATCCGATTAATAAAGCGGCGCCAATACTACTGGTACTGTTATATGCATTCAACGGATAAGTGCCTGTGGCATTAGATGATAATTCAATTATTATTTCCTGCATATGAGCAGGTGTTGTGGTTTTGGATATTGCTTTAATTGCTGTATAACCCTGAATATTGCCAACGCTTATATTTGTAGCAGTATCAGCAACGCTGTTAACTAAATATTTAAGTGCGGGAACAGGAGTGGTTATTACATCGCCTTTTTTGCAGCTGCTCATAATCATCAGGCAGGCACATATAATACAGGAGGCAAGTACAGTAGTTAATTTATTTCTTTTCATTTCTTTAAGTTTTTAATTATCCATTAATTTATGTTCAAAGAAATTTATTGAAGATGTAAAAGTAAGAATTATTAATGAAATGAAAAAAAGTGATAAAACTTTTAATAATCCGCTTTATAATAAGTCCCTTTTCCGGCATAAAATAATGGATGATCTAAAGTCATTTCCCAATTAGGTTTTTTTGATGATAACTGTGGAATAACATAAACATTAGATGAAGCTGTATCTATTTTATGCGGATAATCTATAATCTTAAAACTATGAAATCTTCCAATTTTAAAATGTTTATCATCTGCTCTTGCTTTTCCAGATAAAGTTGTTGATGCTTGATAGCCAGCATACCACTCTGTATAAACTGCATGACTATTACTATCAATAGTAATACTAAAAGAAAATTGATCATTATTAGTTGCACTCAGAGGGCAATACCAATGACCAATAAATTCAGGCCTGTAATCATCTTCTATTTTCTTTTTGCATGAAAACAGGCTAAGGCAAAGAAGCAAGAGAAATATTTTGGCAATTATTATTCTCATAATTTAATAATCCGCTTTATAATAAGTCCCACCTCCCAAATAAAATAATGGACTATCTAATGTCATTACCCAATTTGGCTTTTTTGAGGACAATTGTGGAATAACATAAACATTAGATGAAGCTGTATCTATTTTATGCGGATAATCAATAATCTTAAAACTTTCAAATCTTCCAATCTTGAAATGTTTACTGTTTGCCCTGGCTTTTCCTTTGAAAGAAAGACTACTGCTATTCTCATAATAAACTGCATTACTATTATTATCAACAGTAATAATATTAGGCCCACTATAATTAGTATTGGGTCCAGAAGGACAATACCATTTCCCAATAAACTCAGGCCTGTAATCATCTTCTATTTTCTTTTTGCACGAAAACAGGCTAAGGCAAATAAGTAAAAGAAATATTTTGGTAATTATTATTCTCATAATTTAATAATCCGCTTTATAATAAGTCCCCGCTCCTTCATAAAATAATGGACTACCTAAAGTCATTTCCCAATTAGGTTTCTCTTGATGTCCTGTATACGTATCAGGAACCCAGATATTATTGTTTAGTGCTGTATCTATTTGATGCGGATAAACAATAATCTTAAAGCTATGAAATCTTCCAATTTTAAAATGTTTATCATTTGCCCTTGCTTTTCCTTTAAAAGTACTTTCACCACTCCCCCCATAAGGACGCTCATGATAAACTGCATTACTGTTATTATCAACAGTAATCCTATTCACATAAGTATTATAAGCAAGGCAATACCAATCACCAATAAACTCAGGGCGGTAATTATCTTCTATTTTCTTTTTGCACGAAAACAGGCTCAGGCAAATAAGTAAAAGAAATATTTTGGTAATTATTATTCTCATCTTTCTTTTTCCTTCAAAATTAACAATTTTCATTAAAAAATCTTTTTTTTAATTGGCATTAATTTTGTGAAATATTCGGTTAAATAAACTTTATTAATTTTATATCTAAAATCGTAATTCTTAAATCTATTTAAAATGGCTTCCTTTCATCCCTATAACCCTGTAATGCATTGTTGCGCAGTGGAGTTTCTGGCGGTAAATAACCTGGCAAACCGTATTATTACCGAGGGTATGTATGTTAATACCACGCTTTTCAATGCTATTCCGGTAAATCTTTCCACTTTCCAGTCAGCTAATGCCAAATTAACCAACCTTATTTCGCAGGCTAAGGGCAACAGCAATATAATAAAGCAGCGCGACGACCAAGCAAAGATTGTTCATGAATATATGCAACAACTGCTATATTATTGCAAAGCTGTTTGTAATCATGTTATTGAAAATATTATCCTTTCGGGCTTCGATGCAAGTAACGAGCCGCAGCCTGCCGTTCCGCCTCCTATGCCTGTAATTATCAAGGTTACTGAAGGAAAAGCAGCAGGCACATATAAAGTACTTTTGAAAAAGACAGACAGGAAAAAGCTGGGAGTTTCAGGGAAATCGCATAGCAAAGGCGACACACGCTACACAGTTGAAATTTCCACCACCCCTGCTGATGAAGCTTCGTGGATAGCTGTACTGCATGGCGCTGCAAGTACTAAGCTTATCTTTACAGGACTTGTTCCAGGCATGAACTATATTCGTGTTTATGGCATCAATTCGGCCGGAAAAGGTCAGGTTAGCGCAGCACATTCCTTTATTCCACAGTTATATTAGAAACAATTAATTGAACAAACGAACAACAGAACATTTGAACTCGGAATTTCGAATGTTCTTAATTCAATTGTTCGAATGTTCGATTATTCTTTTGAATTAATCTGCATCTTATCATCTTAAACTACACTCATAATAACTATCATGCTGTTGATTTTATGTTAAAATTATATTATATTAAGTTAAAAGCGGTAGTGTTTTGAAAATATACCGCCATTTGTTTGTTGGAAGTGGTAGTGCAAACCTTTTATACTACCATTAATTTCGTTTTTATGGTAGTGCAAATCTTTTTCACTACCAATAATTTCTTTTTCATGGTAGTGTAAATATTTTATACTACTACTAATTTCTTTTTTATGGTAATGCAAATCTTTTACACTACCAATAATTTCTTTTTCATGGTAGTGTAAATCTTTTATACTACCACTAATTTCTTTTTTATGGTAGTGCAAATCTTTTATACTACCACTTGTTTGTTTTATACTACCACATTTAAGTTAAAATTATACAACTTTGAGTTGCTAACTGCCTGATTTAACATAAACATGGCAACTTACTGAAAACAAGGAAAAAAGTTAAGGTAAGAAACTCCGAATTGCTGGCTTATTCTTTAATAAACTTTTTTCTGACTCACCACATCCTCTCTGCGGGCAATGAAAGGAACTGGATAAGTCTAAATACTTACTATTGTTTTATTTTCTTTAATTTCCTTATATCCCATATATTCGATCTGCTTTCCCAGTTATTAATATTACATGCAAGAAGCCATTTCGGGAAAAGGCAATAAATGCTTTCACTGGTATAGTTCTTAAATTCTTCATATTCAGGAAATTTAGTATCAAGGGAAAATACAGAATCAGGCTTATTTTCATTAAGATAATCGGAAATACCTTCATCTTTTTTAAGAATAACACATTTTAAAGTCGGCGGCTTATAATATTTATAATTAAGTACCCACGAAACATATAAGTTTTTTTCGCTGCACAATAAAGTTATTTCCTTTCCCTCTGAATAATTGTACAGAAATTTATAATACGACATAATTTCCTGGGCAGGGATTATCATCCTTATAATCAGTATAGGAACGTTTATTATTAAGCATAGAATGAAAAGGAAACGACCAAGTTTCTTATATTTCCCCGAAACAATGAAATTATCAATTCCAATGGCTGTCAGGTATATAAAGCAAAATACCATCGGAAACAAAAATCTCATCTCTTTATGACCTACAAGAAAATGTGCTATTAAAAAAGGAATGATACACCACAAGAAAACATGGGTCGGCTTTTTATACAAGCCTATAAAAAAGAATACCAATAGTATAATACTAATAGGTATTATAACCTGTATTATAAAAAAGTAGAAATAATACCACCATGGGGAAGTTCCCCAAATGTCAGCAGCTTTATGTTCAACTATGTTGGCAATATAATAATTGTATGGAGTTAGTTCGAATTGCCCATAGAACCAGGAATCAAGCATAATACAAAAAGCAATAGCGAATATCCCCGAAACCACTAAAATGAGGATTTTTTTCCAATGTGTTTTTTTTATTAGTAAAAGCCACAAACCAAGTCCTATTATAGCAAAAGCAATCTGAAAACGGAAGAAAAATGAAAAACCTAATAATAAACCTGCAATAGCAAGAGGGAATATTTTTTTATAAGAAATATTGTCAAAATATCGAATAATTAGGTAAAGAGCTCCCAGAAAAGTTATTGAAGAATAGTTTTCAGAAGAAAAACGCACGCTGATAAATGGTATAAACCATAAAAAGAAACTCAGGAAAAGAAATATCTTTTTACCAATATCTGAGGAAAAGTCTTTAATTACTAATAAACAGAATTTACATACTACAAACCATGAAAGTAATGCTGATAGAATTCTAAAAATAAGCGCATAGGTGAATGGATTGTTAATACCTATGAAGTTAAATGCTTTAATAAATACACAAGCAAGAGCAGGTTGTAACGCAGGGCGAATTTTCGCATGGAATTCCCATGGCATATCAGAAGCAGGAGATTTACCAAGCATGTAATTACTAAACTCAAGTATTTGAAAATGTTCATCCGGATGATAATACCCTATACTAAAGTATGCAGTAACAAGATAGGTAAATAAACTTAAGATAAAGATATTTTTATAGGAAGATTTAAATATAGTCCTCATTTTAAGTTTATTCTACGTCTCAAATTAAGCTATTTATTCGTTGCAAAAACATTGATACAAAAGTATGCATATATTCTATTCGCCAAAATTATTCATAAGAAAAGGGCAAAAAAAATCCCGACCGGTTAGGGTCGGGATTGTGAAATACGGCGACGACATACTCTACCACATGGTTGTGTAGTACCATCTGCGCTGGAGGGCTTAACTGCTCTGTTCGGAATGGGAAGAGGTGGGCACCTTCGCTAAAGTCACCATAATATCTTTAAATATATTATGACATATTCTTGAAAGAAGATACAGAAGTCTTGGAGCATTAATAGAAAGCTTACGGGTAATTAGTACTACTCGGCTTTGGCATTACTGCCTTTACACCTGTAGCCTATCAACGTAGTGGTCTACTACGACCCTTAAAAGAAGTCTAATCTTGGGGCGGGTTTCGTACTTAGATGCTTTCAGCACTTATCCCGTCCGAACATAGCTACTCTGCACTGCAGCTGGCGCCACAACAGATACACTAGAGGTTCGTCCAACTCGGTCCTCTCGTACTAGAGTCAGAACCCCTCAAACTTCTAACGCCCACAACAGATAGGGACCGAACTGTCTCGCGACGTTCTGAACCCAGCTCGCGTGCCACTTTAATCGGCGAACAGCCGAACCCTTGGGACCTTCTCCAGCCCCAGGATGTGACGGGCCGACATCGAGGTGCCAAACCACTCCGTCGATGTGAGCTCTTGGGAGTGATCAGCCTGTTATCCCCGGAGTACCTTTTATCCTTTGAGCGATGGCCCTTCCATACGGAACCACCGGATCACTATGTCCTGCTTTCGCACCTGCTCGACTTGTAGGTCTCACAGTCAAGCGCCCTTATGCCATTGCACTCTACGCACGGTTACCAAGCGTGCTGAGGGCACCTTTGAAAGCCTCCGTTACTCTTTTGGAGGCGACCACCCCAGTCAAACTACCCACCAAACACTGTTCCCCTTGTAAGGGGTTAGACTCCAAATAAACGAAGGGTGGTATTTCAAGGTTGATTCCACGAAAGCTAGCGCCTCCGCTTCGCAATCTCCCACCTATCCTACACATCGTTTATCCAAAGTCAATGTTAAGTTATAGTGAAGGTTCACGGGGTCTTTCCGTCCCGTTGCGGGTACCCGGCATCTTCACCGGGACTACAATTTCACCGAGCTCGTGGCTGAGACAGTGCTCAGATCGTTACACCATTCGTGCAGGTCGGAACTTACCCGACAAGGAATTTCGCTACCTTAGGACCGTTATAGTTACGGCCGCCGTTTACTGGGGCTTCAATTCAAAGCTTCGTATTGCTACTAACCTCTCCTTTTAACCTTCCAGCACCGGGCAGGTGTCAGGCCTTATACGTCATCTTTCGATTTAGCAAAGCCATGTGTTTTTGATAAACAGTCGCCAGAGCCATTTCTCTGCGGCCTGCTTGCGCAGGCACCCTTTTTCCCGAAGTTACAGGGTTAATTTGCCTAGTTCCTTAGCCACGGATCACTCGAGCACCTTAGGATACTCTCCTCGACCACCTGTGTCGGTTTCCGGTACGGGTTGCAAATATCTGAAGCTTAGAGGTTTTTCTTGGAAGTCTGATTAGGCCCATTATCCGCTTGTCCGAAGACTCACGGTACTATTAAGTTTCAGCAAGAACTGCGGATTTACCTACAGTTCCTATACCTACGCTCTTCAACGTACTATTCCGTCAGTACGCAGGGCTTTCACTACTTCGTTACCCCATCGCAATATTTGCAAGTAAAGGAATATTAACCTTTTATCCATCGGATTTTGCTTTCGCATACTCCTTAGGACCCGACTAACCCTGATCCGATTAACGTTGATCAGGAAACCTTGGTCTTGCGGTGTGTGGGTTTCTCGCCCACATTATCGTTACTTATGCCTACATTTGCTTTTCCAGCCGCTCCAGCATGGCTTACGCCACACCTTCAGTGCAACTGGAATGCTCCCCTACCAGTGTATTACTACAATCCACAGCTTCGGTAATATGCTTAATGCCCGATTATTATCCACGCCCAATCGCTCGACTAGTGAGCTGTTACGCACTCTTTAAATGAATGGCTGCTTCCAAGCCAACATCCTAGCTGTCAAAGCAATCGGACTTCGTTAGATCAACTTAGCATATATTTGGGGACCTTAGCTGATGGTCTGGGTTATTTCCCTCTCGGCGCTGGACATTAGCACCCAACGCCTCACTCCTGGGTATATGTCATAGCATTCGGAGTTTGTCAGGATTTGGTAGGCGGTGAAGCCCCCTAGTCCAGTCAGTAGCTCTACCTCTATGACACTCGACCCCAAGGCTGCCCCTAAAGGCATTTCGGGGAGTACGAGCTATCTCTCAGTTTGATTAGCCTTTCACCCCTACCCACAGCTCATCCAAACGCTTTTCAACGCATACTAGTTCGGTCCTCCACCCCGTGTTATCGGGGCTTCAACCTGGCCATGGGTAGATCACAAAGTTTCGCGTCTACCCCCTCTGACTATACGCCCTATTCAGACTTGCTTTCGCTTCGGCTCCTCCGCTAATGCGGATTAACCTTGCCAGAGAGGAGTAACTCGTAGGCTCATTATGCAAAAGGCACGCCGTTAGCTACTCGAATAGCAAGCTATTCTTTGGCCTCCGACAGGTTGTAAGCGCACGGTTTCAGGTTCTATTTCACTCCTCTGTTCGAGGTTCTTTTCACCTTTCCTTCACAGTACTAGTTCGCTATCGGTCTCTCAGGAGTATTTAGCCTTACCAGATGGTGCTGGCTGGTTCCCACAGGGCGTCTCCGACCCCGCGGTACTCAGGATACTGCTAGGTAGTAAATTTGTTTCGTATACGGGATTATCACCCTCTATGATGCAGCTTTCCAGAAGCTTCTACTACAAATTTACAGTCCACATTACAGTCCTACAACCCCAGTCTTGCCTTAACAAAACTGGTTTGGGCTAATCCCCGTTCGCTCGCCACTACTTGGGGAATCACTATTGTTTTCTTTTCCTCCGGGTACTAAGATGTTTCAGTTCTCCGGGTTGACTTCCACTTTCGGTGGATTGTACGACTTCATCGTACAGGGTTTCCCCATTCGGACATCTCCGGGTCAAAGGCTATTTCCGCCTCACCGAAGCTTATCGCAGGTAGTCGCGTCCTTCATCGTCTCTGAGAGCCAAGGCATTCACCATACGCTCTTAATTACTTTCTTATTAACTTACATTGTACTCTTTAATCTACTATATCTTCTTTCAATATGTCAAAGAACGTTATCTGCACGTTGCAGATTTAGTGGAGAATATCGGATTCGAACCGATGACCCCTAGCTTGCAAAGCTAGTGCTCTAGCCAGCTGAGCTAATCCCCCATTACGATGATTTATGTAGTCCCGCCCAGAGTTGAACTGGGGACCCCTACATTATCAGTGTAGTGCTCTAACCAACTGAGCTACGGGACTGAATATTTTCTTCCGTAAATCCAGCTTCCTTTGCTCGAAAGGAAGAGTTCACTGAGCTCGCGTATGGGCAATTATAAAAAATAAAGAAGAATACCAAGGTAACAAATATCAACTACGAGCAATAAAGGCCGTAGCTAATAATGAACCTCTCTAGAAAGGAGGTGTTCCAGCCACACCTTCCGGTACGGCTACCTTGTTACGACTTAGCCCCAGTCATTGGTTTTACCCTAGGCGACTCCTTGCGGTTATCGACTTCAGGTACCCCCAACT
>JBEKEO010000099.1:0-10103 GCA_050013795.1 Bacteroidales bacterium | reverse complement strand
ATCAGGGATTAACTGTTCCTAATTATTACATATATGGCATTACAAACAGTGGTGTTGAAACTCTTATAGATTCAGTACCGGGCACACAGTATTTGTATAATTATTCAAATCCGAATCCGGCTTATGTAAAATATTTTGTTGGATTTAATTCTCCAGTTTGTTATGGTAGTAGTTCCAGATTAATGGCTTCCGTTCATCATCTTGTAAAATCAAATTTTGTTCAAGCAACAACAGCCATAGAAGAAACAGCAGCTATAAATAATATGGTTACTGTTTATCCAAATCCGGTTACCGATAATTTGCAAATACAAACTGCTTTGCAAATTAAGAGTATAGAAATAACAGATATTACAGGAAGGCTGCTTTGCATAATCACTGCTAAAACTATTAATTGCAGCAGCTTTGCAAAAGGCGTGTACTTTATAAAAGCAACAACGGAAAAAGGGGTGGTGGTAAAGAAGTTTATTAAGGATTAAATAAATTAAGAAAAGGAAAACATTAAGGGTTTCGCAAAAGCGAAACCCTTTTTTATTTGCAAACATTTCACTATTCTTTTGGCGATTAACAATTTTTCAACCCGCTTGTTAATATTTCATTTTCGTTTAATGTGATTGTAATTCTCTTTTAACTTAAATTTGCACAAAATTTTATACATGTCAGGCAATTATACTGAAGAAAGCGTTGTTACCCTTGATCCGAAAGAACATATACGGAAACGCCCAGGTATGTATATTGGCAAACTTGGTGATGGCGCTTCGCACGACGACGGTATTTATGTGCTGCTGAAAGAAATTATTGATAATGCAGTGGACGAATACATCATGGGTTTCGGGAAAAAGATTGAGATAACTATCAAAGACCAGAAAGTTACTGTCAGAGATTTCGGACGAGGTATTCCCCTGGGTAAAATTGTTGATTGTGTTTCAAAGCAAAACACAGGAGCTAAATTCGATTCGGAAGTTTTTAAGAAAACAGTTGGTTTGAATGGAGTAGGTTCTAAAGCAGTTAATGCACTATCATCATATTTCCATACACAATCGGTAAGAGAAGGAAAAACAAAATATGCAGAATTTGCCGGCGGTAACCTGCTAAAAGAAAGCAAAGAAGAAAAGACTGATTTAAGGAATGGAACTATAGTAACCTTTATCCCTGATGAAACTATATTCGGGAAATATCATTTCATTACTGAATACATCGATAACCTGCTATGGAATTATACATTTTTAAATACGGGACTTTCCATTTATTTCAACGGACAGCGTTATTATGCAGAAAACGGTCTGCGCGACCTACTGACTAAATATATTAATGGAACTGAATTGGTTTACCCAATAATCCATATTAAAGATAACGATTTTGAGTTTGCGATGACACATAGTCATACCCAATATGGAGAGGAATATTATTCGTTTGTAAATGGCACTTATACACCACAGGGTGGTACACATCAGGGAGCTTTCCGTGAAGCAGTGGTTAAGACAATTCGCGAATTTTATAAAAAAGATTTTGATGCAGGAGATATTCGTTCTTCTATCATTGCAGCCATCAGCATTAAAATACAGGAACCCGTTTTCGAATCGCAGACAAAAACAAAACTTGGTTCGCAATACATGGAACCCAATGGCTCCAGCATAAGGAATTATGTGAATGATATTGTTAAAAAACAATTAGACGATTTCTTACATAAAAACCCTGAAACTGCTGAAGCGCTTTTAAGGAAGATACTTCAGTCGGAAAAAGAACGTAAAGAACTTGCCAATATTAAAAAGATTGCCAGAGACAGTGTAAAGAAAGCAAGCCTCTTCAATAAAAAGTTACGCGATTGCAGGGTGCATTATAGTAGTAACGACGAAAGAAAACTGGATACCACACTTTTTATTACAGAGGGTGATTCTGCAAGCGGTTCCATAACAAAATCAAGGGATGTAAACACTCAAGCAGTTTTCAGCCTGAAAGGAAAACCCCTGAACTGTTATGGGATGAACAAGAAAGTTGTTTATGAGAATGAAGAATTCAATTTATTGCAATCCGCATTGAATATTGAAGAGGATTTGGAAAACCTTCGTTATAATAACATTGTTATTGCAACTGATGCCGATGTAGACGGTATGCATATCCGCCTGTTGCTTATTACATTCTTTCTGCAATTTTTCCCCGACCTTGTAAAATATGGTCATTTGTATATCTTGCAAACGCCTTTGTTCCGTGTAAGAAACAAAAGTAAAACCATCTATTGTTATTCTGACGAAGAAAAACAGGATGCCTTGAAAGAGTTAGGAGTTAAACCTGAAATAACACGATTTAAAGGCCTTGGGGAAATATCACCCGATGAGTTCAAACATTTTATTGGTCCTTCAATGCGCCTCGATCCTGTTATTTTAAAGAGCACATCAAGCATAGGGGAGATGTTGTCTTTTTATATGGGTAAGAACACACCCGAAAGGCAGAATTTTATCATAGATAATCTCCGTGTGGAACTGGATTTTGCCGAACCCTGATAATTTTTATTTTGCTGTTATTCCCAATAGTATTATCTTGCTCCTCCTTTTTGATAGCATACCTTTTGCAGGCTTATCTGTCAAATCATTCAACATATGGCAAAAGCTAAGAAAAAAGAAATCAAAACACAGCCAATACCCAAACAGGCAATTAAAAAGCCTAAACGGAAGATTAACTGGATGCCATTAATTATCATTGGTTTTTGTTTTCTGCTTTACGGGAACACCATTCCTAACCATTATTCCATGGACGACGAACTTGTCAGTAATACTAACAAGCGTGTTGCGGAAGGAATAAAAGCCATACCCGTCATCTGGACAACCTTATACTCGGAAGGGAAATTAAAATACGAATACAGGCCGGTGGTAAAGACTTTTTTTGCCATTGAAAACCAGTTCTTCGGAGTAAATCCGCATGTAAGCCATTTCATCAATATCCTGATTTATATTCTTACCTGCCTGTTGCTGTTCAATATTCTGAAAAAGCTGCTGAAAGATTTTCATCCTGTCTTTCCCATTATTGCTATCCTGCTGTTTATAGCGCATCCTATTCATACCGAAGTTGTGGCCAGTTTGAAGAACCGCGATGAAATGCTTAGTTTCCTTGGAAGCCTTGTCTGTTTGCATTACCTGTTAAAATATGCTGACACATCAAAGTGGAGGTATATTATACTGGCATTTGTATTTTATATACTGGCATACTTTTCCAAAGCCAGCGCTATAGTGTTTCTTGCTATTTTCCCGCTGGTGCTTTATTTCTTTACTAATTCATCGCCCAAAAAGCTTTTAATAGTGTTTGCGGTGATACTTGTTGCATTGATTTTAGCAAGGTATGTTCCTAAACTCTATTTGCCCAAGCCCGACAGGGAAGTATTTTTCTTTGAAAATCCGCTTCATTCTCATCCGGGATTTATTTTCCGCCTGGGAACAGGAATGATGACGCTATTATTCTATTTAAAGATACTTATTTTCCCCCATCCACTATTGTTTTATTATGGCTACAACATGATCCCGATAGTTCGTTTAACAAACGGATGGGCACTGTTTTCACTTGTTGTGCATCTTGGCTTGTTTGTTTATGCAATATCTAAACTAAAGCAAAAACATATACTGTCGTTTATCATTTTCTATTACCTTATTTGCATTTCCATGTTCTCCAATTTAGTGAAACCTGCTATGGGCATTGTTGGCGAGCGGTACATGTATGCTTCATCTGTTGCATTTTGCCTTGCACTGGCGTATGGATTATTTATTTTACTGAAGAAAAACCCAAAGGCAACATCCTTTCTGCCAAAAGACATCAAGGCAATAATCGTTGTGCTGGTCATCATACTTATTCCATATTCAGCTAAAACAATTGTAAGGAATAAAGACTGGGATACACACATGAGTTTATATAAGCACGATATTGTTAACCTCGAAAAATCGGCAAAAGCAAATGCACTTATTGCAGGGAGGATGAATACCGAATTAACCGAAGCCTGTATGAAAGGGAACACGCCCCCTGATGTTGACCGCAAAGCCGACAGCATTATATTTTTATACAAACGCTGCCTTTCCATTTATCCCGATTATTATTCTTCCTATAATAATATAGGTTCTGTTTATTTCACCATTAAGAAGGATTTCAGCACCGCTATATGGTATTTTAAAAAAGCCCTCGAAATAAATCCCGCTTATACTGAAACTCTTTTCAACATGGCTTTTTCGTATGAAATGCTTGGACGTGAAAAAAAGGACAGTAGTCTTACGAAGGAGGCAATGGATTGTTTTAGCAATGCGGCGAACGCTTATAAAAAAGCCATTGTTTTGAAGCCCGACTATGCAAAAGCCATGAGCAACTTAGCCAACCTGTATTATAATGAGTTTAAAATTGCCGACAGCGCCATAGCCATAAATAAACGGATAATGCGTATCGACCCCGCTACCGACATGCCTTATGTTAACCTGGCTAATTACAGCCTGCACAGGGGCGATACGGCAACTGCAATATCGTACATGGAAAAAGCCGTTGAACTGGTTCCGCAAAGTTACAATGCCTGCATGCGCCTTAGTATGTATTTCCGCGCGAAGAACGATTTTATTAAAGCCGATAAATACCATCAGCTTGCCGAAAAAGCCAAGCGCAAATTGCAGGAAATGAAAAACGCTAAAACTATTGATTAATTAATTAGTCGTAAGTCGCAAGTAGTAAGTTGCCTGTTAACTGCCTGCCGGTTAGGCGACCTTTTTTAACTCTAGGCACTTTAAGTACTTTAGGCAATCCAAGTACTTCTCCCTTCTAGTGCCACTTGAAAAGCTTCAAACCTAACCCAAAGAAGAAAACCCCAATTGCGGTAAGTATAACTGAGGGTATGGCTATTTCGGCAAATCCGCCCCCTTCAATAAATATGCTGCGCATGCCGTCAGCAAGCATCGTAAGCGGCAGTTTTTGTATAACAGATATGCTCCAGTCGGGGAAGTTGTGGTAACTGAAGAAAACCCCCGAAAGTATCATCATAGGCATCACTATAACATTTATCAGTCCGTTGCCTATCTCCGTCTTCGAAGTGTTGCACGAAGCCAGTATGGCAATTCCGGCAAAAGCAATATTGCCTGCAATAAGCACCGCTATCAGCGCGGGTATGCTGCCCTGAATATTTATGCCAAAAGCGAAATGAGCGAACAGGAAAAGCAGAAATGCTTCAACAAAGTTCATGGCAACACGCACGACAATTAGTGCAATCAGGAAATGCGATTTCTTCATGGGGGTGGCAACCATTCTTCTCAGCAGCTTCCTCGACCTCCGTTCAATCACCGTATAGCTCAATCCCCACATAGCTGACATCATTATTCCCATAGCAATCAATCCGGGAATCAGGAAATCAATATAGCGTGTCCCCTCCAGTGTAAGCGGTTTTATCTCGTCCTCATTTACTTTGATTTTCATATCTTTTTTGCCAAATATCACCGAAAGCTGCAAGTAAGTTAGCTTTGCATCGGCGTTAGAGGGGTCGAAATGATATTCTATACTGCCTTTCTTTTCTTCCAGGACAATACTTACCAATCCGCGTTTAAGCCACACCAGCGATTGTTGCCAACTTATTTCTGAAAAAATGAATGTAGTATTACCAAGCTTTTCATTCTTTATAATATAGGAATAGCTTGCTTCATTATTGCCTGTGGAAGGCGTTTTAATTGCTTTTGCTTTCAGGAAATCAGAAAGAATATGCGTACTGTCAGCTTCCGTTTTGCCTTCAGTTGATTCTTTAATAATCGCTACTTTACGCGTAACATCCTGCTTCTTTGTAAAAGCCAGACCAAGTCCCACCGACATCAGGATAGGGAAGAGGATGCCCCAGAAAAGAACACCCGGCTCTCGGATGATCTCTTTGAAGTTAGCCGCAATAAGCTGCCACATTTGTCTGTAACGGATGATGCTATTCATGCAAATGCCTCCCCGTTAAAGAAGTGAACAGATCGTCGAGGGTTTTGCGTTTAAATTCAAGGTTCTTAAGCCGCAGCTTATTTGTTTGAAGGAAATTTAAGAACTCGGGAAGTTCATTCTCAATACTCGATAGCACTGCTGTTCCCATTCCCTGCACATCGTCCCACTTTATATTAAAACGTTTGTCCAACATCAATGCAACAGATGCAGCGCTATTATCTTCAAGCGAAAATGAAATTACATTTTCCCCTTTATTATCTTCAAGCAATTGGCGAAGTGTTCCTTCTTTCAATATTTTCCCATGATCAATAATAATGATGTTATCGCAAAGCTGCTCGGCTTCTTCCATGTAATGAGTGGTGAGTATAAGGGATGTTTGCGATTTCTTTTTAAGGTCGAGAAGGATTGCCCATATCTCGCGACGAGCAAGCGGGTCAAGTCCGGTAGTTGGTTCATCCAGAAGCAATATCTGCGGATTGTTCAGCAATGAAATGCCAAGCGCAAGTCGTTGCCGTTGTCCACCTGAAAGGTTTACCACATAAGCTTTACGTTTTTCTTCAAGTCCTACCAGTTCCATCACTTCAGCACAGCGTTTGCTTTTAAGTCCGTAGAAGCTTGCAAAGAGCTTAAGCGTTTCCCACACCGTAAGCTTATCAATGTAATACGTTTCCTGCAGCGACAGGCCAATAAGATGGTGAAGTTCGTTTTCGTTGCTTTTCCATTTCTTTCCCATTATCAGGATATCGCCTTTATCGGGCTTCTGTATGCCTTCAATCATTTCCACCAGCGTGGTCTTGCCTGCACCGTTAGGCCCGAGTATAGCTGTGAACTGTCCTTTCTGAATAGACAGATCGATGCCCCTTACAGCTTGCACTGATTTGAACGATTTATGAACATCCTTAACTTCTATAACAGCATCCATCGCTTGTGTTTAAAAGGACAATAAAAAATATATTAAGGGCTGGCAAAGTTAGAAATTTCTTTCTCTTGTTCACATCGGGAATCTTCTTTGCCAATTTATTCACAATTATTTGTTGAAGAAAATGATTAATCGGGTTTGGCAATTAAACGGATAATTGTATTTTAGCAAACAAAAAGGTGAATTATTTATTCAACCGGTTCTTCAAAGCAGGCAATGATTTATTTACAAAACAAATCCTTACGCACTTCTGCAGTGTTGAAACAGATACTGTTGTTGCTGCTTTTTATGTTTGCTTTTAAAACTGATTATGCCCAGTTTTATAGTGAAGATTCAACTAATGTATATGAAAGCCTAAGCGATAGTTCTAACCTTACATCCGGTTATTTTGATGCCAATGATGCGCTCAGATCACTGTTCATTAGTTCAGACTCAACATACACGTCAATAAAAGCATTTTCTTCTGATTCTCTCACCAAAGCTTATGACGGAGATTGGAGTAATGATGAATTATTCCTGTCGAGCAAAGATTTCGACCCTTCTAAAATGGAAGATTCTATCAGGGTTGTATTGCAGGATAATGCCGGGCATTGTTTCTATATGCCAAGACAAGGTATCATTACATCGGGTTTTGGATGGAGGCGTTGGCAGTTCCATTATGGTGTCGATGTCGGTCTTCATACGGGCGATACGGTGAGGGCGGCATTTGATGGCATTGTGCGTGTTTCGAAATTCCAATGGTCGTGGGGCTTTGGTAATGTAATTGTGATAAGGCATCAGAACGGGCTTGAAACTTTATACGGTCATTTATCTGCATCGAAAGTTGTCCCCAACCAGGCGGTGAAAGCTGGCGATATTATTGGTTTTGGCGGAAGCACAGGGCGTTCTACAGGTCCTCATTTGCATTTTGAAATAAGGTATAAAGGCACTCCTATCAATCCGAACATTCTTATAGACTTAAATACTTTTTCTTTAAAGAAAGATACTGTTTATATTTCCAAAAAAACATTTGGGTATTACACTGATGTTAAAAAAGTAGTCGCTAATGCCCGTTATTATACTATCAGGAATGGTGATACGTTATCAAAAATTGCACTTTATTATGGTACATCTGTTGCTTCAATTTGCAACCTAAACGGAATCAGTCCTGCCACTTTATTAAACGTTGGCCGAACATTAAGGGTAAGATAATTTTGAGGCAACTAAATATGAGCATTAGCGTATAAATTTAACAAATTTTAAGTGAGAATATTGTTTTGACCTGTTTTCATTATCTTTACGTCTTGATTTTTAAGAATGAATTTTAAGAAGCACCTGCTTTTATTATTATTTGCTTTTATCTTGTTTCCTGTCTTCTCTTATTCACAGGATGAGATTTCCGAGAAGCCTAAATACGCTCCTCATGGAGAGAGACATAGAAATGTTACCGATGCTAAAGGAAAGCAAGGCCTTTGGAAACTTTATTCAAGGGATAGAATTTTACTATCTGAAATTAATTACAAAAACGACATTAAACATGGCGCCTGTACAAAATATTATTCATCAACAGGTGTCATGCACGAAGAATCAAATTATTATTACGGGCAAAAGGACGGGGAATATAAAAACTATTTCATCAACGGTCAGATAAATTCTGAGGGCTCTTATAAAAACGGAAGAAAAACGGGAGAATGGATTACATATAATAAATCTTCCGGCGAAAAAAAATCAGAAGGAAATTATGTCGAAAATGAGAAGGATGGCGTTTGGATTTATTATGATATGAAAGGTACCAAAACTTCATCAGGTTCTTATGTGCATGGTGTTAAGGAAGGTGACTGGGAATCCTTTGATGAGGAAGGTAAAGTTATTGCAACAAGCAAATATGTAAACGGTGTTGTTCAGCTGAAAGAAAAAAATCCTTCAAACTCCACAACTACCACTCCAAAGAAGCCGAAATTTGTACCTTATAAAAAAACAACCACCCCTAATACTACTCCTAATACTAACCCAAATCCAAATTCCAATCCAAATCCAAACACTAATCCTAATCCCAATCCCAACAACCCCGGTAATGATATCAATAACCTGAATAATAACCAAAACCAAAATAATAAGCAGGATACTCTTAAAACACCAGATAATAAATAATTCATTCTCCACGTATTGAAAACATATCAACCTGTTGTGTTAATATGTTTTTTCTTTTTTCAAGACCATCTATCGATTAATAATTATTTTTGCTGCGAAATGGTAAACCTGTTTCATACAGAAACAGGTTTTAATAGGGAATCAGGTGAAATTCCTGTACAGTACCCGCTGCTGTGAGTTCTTTGCTTTTCCAGGAAATCTTTTGTCACTGTCCCGATTTATCGGGATGGGAAGGCATCCGGGAATTGAACAAGTCAGAAGACCTGCCATTTGCAAAACAACATATTCAAAGCTTTCGGGTAAAAAGCAAGGATTGAGAACGTAAAAATCAATTCACATCGTTTTTCATTCTTTCTTTTTATTCCTTAACAGTTATTAATTAATTTCAAAGAAATGAAAAAGGTAAAAAGAAATTCAGCAAAGAAACTTAGTGTTTCCGGAGTGATCATCATTGCATGCACCACGGCGTATGGGCAGCAGAATGATTCATTAAAAACAAAGCAACTGAATCCTGTTGTGATTTCTGCAACCAGGATGGAAAAGAATCCCGACAGCATAGGGCGAAGCATTTCTGTTATCAATTCACAGCAGCTGCACAATTCAGTGTTTAACAGTTTGGGTGATGTGCTTGCGGCGCAGGAAAACATCTATGTGGTTGGAATAGGGCAGAACCCCGGCATGGCGCAAAGCATATTCATGCGCGGAGCTAACAGCAACCAAACCGAAATTATGATTGACGGTATCAGAATAGCCGACCCTTCTTCCACCAACAATGCTGTCGATCTTTCGGAGCTTTCGGTTGCAAACATCGACCACGTGGAGATAGTGAGAGGTTCGCACAGCACCTTGTTCGGTTCATCAGCCATAGGTGGTGTTATCAACATCATTACCAAAAAGGATCAGCAGCCCGGCTTTTCGGGCGATGCAGCTATAGAAGCAGGCACTTTCGGGAAGAGCACTTCACTGCTTACTGAAAACCTTTCTTTTAATTACCCCCTGAAGAACGGTTTTTATGCGAATGCAGAAGTATTTGCCACCAATGTAAACGGGCTTTGTGCTGCCGTTGACACTATTACAAATCCAAAAACATATAACCGACCACCGCCTGATAATTCAGATAAGATGGAAC
>JBEKEO010000098.1:0-10108 GCA_050013795.1 Bacteroidales bacterium | reverse complement strand
TGTTTGCCTGTAAATAAGTTTAAGCAAAATCATTCCCTGTGAATGTGTCATGTTCTCAATATCGTCGGTAAACTGGTTCTTGAGGTCTTCTTCGGCTTGTTTTAATTTCATCTTTTTTACCGATTCATCCTTAATGGTATCAAGCATATCATTATATTCCTTAAGCTTTACGCTTGCAAGCACAGCATAAGGATATACTATTTTTACATCCCGGATAAGTTTGGTGTATTTTGCATTGTAAACCGGAACAGAAACGGAATGTGGAGGCGAAATAGTTACCTCGTCTAAAACCATTACGGGTATGGTGTCACCACTAACAACATTGGCCGGAAGTGTATAACCGCCGGCTTTGTTTTGAGCAAAAGCAACAACAGTAAAAACAATAAATACCACTATTAAGGCAACCTGCTTCATATAAAATTGCTTTTTACTGAGAGTATTCCTCAATTTTCATGCCGTTATATAAGGCAAAGTTACGATTATCTGATTAGTGAAACTATACGTTAATAGTATTTTTATATATTCAAATATCATTCTGTATGATGATTAACACCCAACCTGACGGTTAAATTGATTTTTTCGATACAATAAATAATTCCTGCTTGCTTTGACTTCTGAAGTGCGAATTCTTTAGTAATGAGGTCGTCCGAAATTGCACATTAGAGGTTCGATGTTGCACTTCCGATGTTCGATATTGCAGTTCTGAAAATCTTTAAAGTAGCTTTATCAGGCAACTTTCAGTCGTTCAACATTGGTTTTGCGTAGTTTTTCTTCGGCATATGGGAGGGAAATGTGCACTTCGGTAGCTTTATTGTCGGAAGGAACATCAAACATGGCATCCATCATAATGGCTTCGCAGATGGAACGGAGCCCGCGTGCGCCAAGCTTGAATTCTATGGCTTTATCCACAATAAAATCATACACATTAGCATCGAATGTAAGCTTGATCTTATCTATTTCGAAAAGCTTTGTGTATTGTTTGATAAGGGCGTTCTTCGGATCAAGAAGAATTCGCTTTAATGTATCTCGGTCTAAAGATTGTAGGTAAGTAACTATCGGCATACGCCCCACCAGTTCGGGAATAAGCCCATAGCTTTTCAGGTCCTGCGGAGCCACATATTTCATCAGGTTGTCCTTGTCCACTTCTTCCCTGTCCTTTACGCCATATCCCACCACATTTGCCTGTATCCTAGAGGCGATCTTCTTTTCAATTCCGTTGAAAGCTCCCCCGCAAATAAAAAGGATGTTCTGTGTGTTGATCTGAATCATTTTTTGCTCGGGGTGTTTGCGCCCTCCCTGTGGAGGAACATTCACTACCGAACCTTCGAGAAGTTTAAGCAGCGCCTGCTGAACCCCTTCGCCCGAAACGTCGCGGGTAATGGACGGGTTATCGCCTTTGCGGGCTATCTTATCAATTTCATCAATAAACACTATGCCTTTTTCCACAGCTTCAACATTATAATCGGCAACCTGCAGCAGTCGTACCAGCACGCTTTCAACATCTTCGCCCACATATCCGGCTTCGGTAAGAACGGTTGCATCGGCAATACAAAAGGGAACATGCAGCATCCTGGCAATGGTACGGGCCAGCAGGGTTTTTCCGGTACCGGTTTCGCCCACAAGGATAACATTCGATTTCTCTATCTCCACATCCTCTTTGGATTTAGATGGGGGAAGGTTGATGCGCTTATAATGGTTGTAAACCGCAACGGATAATATTTTCTTGGCTTCGTCCTGCCCGATGACCCACTGGTCAAGGTGGCGCTTTATCTCAACAGGTTTAAGAAGCTTGAAATTCTGAGTGTATTTACTTTTCTGTGTTATGGTATCTTCGTTAACTATGGTATAAGCCTGAGTCACACAATGGTCGCAGATATGGCCCTCCAATCCTGCAATAAGCATATTGGTTTCCTTTTTAGAGCGTCCGCAAAAAGAGCAATGTGTAGTTTCTTTTGCCATAATTACTGTTTATTATTTCTTGGTATTTCTTACCAGTATTTCGTCAATCATGCCGTAATCCTTGGCTTCCTGCGCGGTCATCCAGTAATCGCGGTCGGCATCTTTCCAGATTTTATCATATTTCTGTTTCGAATGTGACGCGATTATTTCGTACAATTCCTTTTTCAGCTTCTGAATTTCTTTTGATACAATTTCTATATCGGTAGCCTGTCCTTCTGCCCCACCCATTGGCTGATGAATAAGTATCCTTGAATGTGTTAAAGCCGTTCTTTTGCCGTCTTTACCTGCGCAAAGAATCACAGCGCCCATTGATGCAGCCATGCCTGTGCAAATAGTAGCCACATCGGGAACGATATACTGCATGGTGTCGTAAATGCCTAAACCTGCATAAACAGAGCCGCCGGGAGTATTCAGGTATATCTGGATATCCTTGCGTGAATCAACGGATTCGAGAAAAAGCAATTGTGCCTGAATAATGTTTGCAACGTAATCGTCAATTGGAACACCAAGGAAAATGATCCTGTCCATCATAAGACGGGAGAATACGTCCATAGTGGCAATATTGAGCTGGCGTTCTTCGATAATAGTAGGAGATATGTAACTCCCGTAAGTGGATGTGTATTTATCCAGCGTAAGGCTGCTGATTCCTCTATGCTTTACAGCATATTTGCGAAATTCATCATTAGTATGTGCCATAGTATTATATTTTTTTGTTCAATGTTCAATATTCAATTTACGGGTATTAGTGTTTATGTTCGTGGTCATGCCCATCAGAAGCCAGTTTATTAAAATCTTCATAAGAGACAGATTCAGTAGTCATTTTAACCTTGCTTTTGAAAAGATCTTTCAGTTTATCATCGTACAATTTATCATAAATACGCTTTACTTCATCTTTATTCTGAAGCATGCGTTCGGCAAGTTCATTCAAGCGTTCTTCAGGAAAGGTATTGCTTTCATCTGATGCAACTGTTTTGCGGAAATAGTCTTTGATATAATCCTTAACGTCTTCCTTGGTAACTTCAATATTGTTTTCTTTAAGGATTTTATTTTCTATCAGCTGCCATTTTAATGTTTCGGAATAAACGCTATATTCTTTTTCGACCTGCTCTTCGGTGAATTTATCACGATTAGTATCCAGCAACCAACGTTTCAGGAAAGCATCGGGCAGGTTAATTTTTGCTTTTTTCAATAATGCTTCAACCACATCGCTGACAAACTTTTTTTCGCTTTCGGATGTGAAAGAGATCTTGGCATCCTGCTTGATTCTTTCTTTCAGCTGTTCTTCAGTCTCAATTTTATCTGCTTTATAAACCTTTTCAAACAGTTCCTGGTTGATCTCTGCAAGTTCCACATGGCTTATAGCTATAACCTTTATGCGGAAAACCTTATTTAATTCTTTAACCTTTGCTTCTTCAATAGCAAGTATATGTGAAATTTCATGATGATCTTCAAAAGCTTTGAAGATATCGATATCCGCAACATCATCTTTTTTAAGACCTACAATTTTATCCTTTTCTGTAAAATCTTTTATCAGGTCGAGGGCGACAGAACTTTTATTTTTAATCCCGTTATCCTTCACATTTCCATCTTTGTCAAGCTCTTCAATATCACAATATACAAGGTCATCATAAGAAACTACTTCAGGGTTGGAATACTTGCCAAACCTTCTGCGAATATCATAAAGGTACTTATCCACAACAGCATCATTCACCTTGATATCATATAGCTTGATCTTAAGATTTTCAAGCGCCTCGGTTTCAAATTCCGGTTTAAGCCCGATATCAAAGAAAAATTCAAAGTTCTTCTGTGTGTCCCAGTCGATGTCAGTCGATTTTTCCTTATTTGGCAAGGGATTGCCCAATACATCAATTTTATTCTGGTCAAAATAGTTATACATGGAATCAATGACCACTTTATTGATCTCATCCACCATCATTGCTTTGCCATACATCTTTTTCACAACAGTAAACGGCACTTTTCCGGGGCGGAAACCGGGAAGATTCATCTTTTTCTGGTAATCTTTCAGTACTTTATCCACCTTTTGCTGATAATCATCCTCTGTAACTTCAATTTTGAGAATAGAGTTCAGTTCATCAATCTTTTCTTGCGTAATATTCATCGTTGCTATTATTAATTCCTACTATTCACTTAATTCGTTGTCATAATTTCTGCCGATAAAGTGCGGATGAAGGGACTCGAACCCCCACGCCTTACGGCACCAGATCCTAAGTCTGGCTCGGCTACCAATTACGACACATCCGCTTCCTAATCCATGAACTTTTATGAAGAGTTAAAGATTTGGAAAATATCTTTACAGAACGATTCTGTCCTTACATCAAAATAGTTTGCAAAGATAAGTATTTTTTAAAAGTGATTTTGTACATTTGCTTCATCTTATCGTTAAAAAGCTTATTTCTGGATAATATACTCATGTCCATTCTTCAGCAATTATCTTCACAAACAGGCAATAGGTCGGAGCAGCCTAATCGGATGGTTGCCAGTCAATGCACTCAGCAAATAAAGCTATTAGATGAAATTGTTTCAGGTTTCAAATCAAAAGATTCAAAACTTATTGGTGATTGTGCTGAAGTAATGACTTTTGTGGCTGAAACAAATCCGGAACTGGTTTCGAAATATTTCAATGAATTACATTCGATGATAAAGCATAAAAACGGCAGGGTAAAATGGGAAGCTATGCATGCCATTTCGCTGATTGCTCATCTGGTTCCTAATCATATCTTTTCCATTCTTGTGGAACTTGATGATATTCTTCATAAAGAACAAGGTGTAATAGTAAGAGATTATGCTACGCAGACCATATGTAATTATGCTTTGACTAGTAAGGAAGCGGCTGGTATTGCATATCCGGTAATGAAAGAAATCCTTCACTTCTGGGGAGAAAGGCACGCAAGCAGAATAATTGAGGCTCTATCTAAAATTTATGTATTACTGCCTGGTACTAAAAATGAACTAATATCTATAGTTTCGGAATACGAAAACAGTTCGCGCTCTATTATTAAAAAAGCAGTAGTTAAACTTAAGAAAACTCTATATTAATTTTAAATCATATCCATATGAAAAAATCATTCTTTACATTTATCCTTGTTCTTGCAATTTCTTTTATTCAGGCACAGCCTACTGTATTTAAAGCACATGGATTGGGTGGCGGTGGTGCTTTTTATTGCCCATCCGTGAACCCTAACAATCACAACGAAATGTTTATAACAACCGACATGACGGATTTGTATCATTCGCTTGACGGTGGCAATTCGTGGACAGTGACCAATTTCAATTATTTTGTTGCTGATGGGATGGTGTCAAAAGTTCAGTTTACTTCTACTGCCAATAAGTTGTATTCCCTAAGCATGGATAATATCTCTGAGGTTAATATACCCGATGTAAGTACAGACGAAGGCACTACATGGGCTCCCCTTACCACAGATCCTTCCGGTGGAAATGGAGTTTATTATGTTATTGCAAATCCCCAGAATTCCAATCAACTCATTGTTTCTGATTACAGCAATCTCTATCTTTCCAATAATGGAGGCGCTACTTTCGGAACAGCTTTTTATACTGACACTACCGGCAATGGCGCCTCTGTTGCTGGGACTTTTTTTGACGGTTCAACTATTTATGTATGCACCCAGGAAGGCTTGATCGTTTCCATCAATTCCGGAACTACATGGTCAGTACCTAAAAAGCCGGGAATAGTTTCTGAAGACATACTTTCCTTTGCAGGGGCTAAATCCGGAAGCATTACCCGTTTTTTCTGCATTACACAAAGTGCTGGAAATGTCTATGTTCCCATGGATCCCCAAGATTGCGGTTCCTATGCAAATGTTTATTCGCTGGATTATGGTGGATCCTGGGTAAAAAAAATCACAGGTATTCTTTCAGGTGACTGGCCATTCTTTGTGGGAATGAGCAATGGCAATATCAACCTGGCATATATCGGAGGCAGCAGCGGAAACACAGGTTTTCCAATCGTACTTAAAACAAGCGATGCCGGTGCCAGTTGGAAATATATTTTCAATACTACGAACAACGAGAACATTCAAACGGGTTATTGCGGTTATGAAGGGGATTTCCAATGGGATTGGCCGCAATATTGTTTTGGACTTAATGTATGTGCGAGTGACAGTAATACGGTACTCATCACCGACGAAGGCTTTGCACATAAAACCACAGATGGAGGACAAACCTGGCAGGCTGTGTATGTACCGGCTGCTAATCTCAATCCGCTTAATCATCCCACTCCCACAAGTCTTTTTTATCCAAGCAACGGACTTGAAAACACATCCTGCTGGCAGATGATGTGGTATGATTCCCTGCATGTGTTTGCAGGTTTTTCAGATGTTTGTGCTACACGCAGTAAGGATGGTGGCAATACGTGGGGACATGCTTTTTCGTTTCCTTCCTCTTACAATGTGATTTATTACTTTTTGAAGAATCCTTCAAACGGAGTAGTATATGCTGCCACTTCCCAGGTGCACGATATGTATGCAAGCACATACCTACAGGATAGCCGGATTGATGACAAAGGAGGTTCAATCATTTTTTCAACTGATTCGGGCAAGACCTTCCAGACCTTAAAATATTTTGGAACTCCTGTTATCTGGCTGGCTATAGATCCAACAGATGGAAATCGCATGTATGCCAGCGTTATCAATGCTAGCGGCTCAACCAGCCCGGGTGGAATATGGATGACCAACGACATTCAGGATAATGCATCTGCTGTATGGACTCAATGCGCTAACCCTCCCCGTACTCAAGGACATCCACTGGATATCAAAGTACTTAATGACGGAACCTTGGTTACAAGCTTTTCAGGCAGGAGAAATTCCAGCGGAACATTTACCAACAGTTCCGGAGTGTTCATAAGCACCAATCAGGGAAGTTCCTGGTCTGATGTAAGTGACCCGGGAATGTATTACTGGACTATTGATGTAGTAATAGACCCTAACGATGCTACGCAAGACACTTGGTTTTGCTGTGTATTCAGTGGATGGGGTGGTGCGCCAAACGGACTGGGAGGCTTGTACCGTACAACTAATCGTGGAACAAACTGGACCAAACTTATCAACACCTCCAATCAAAATGTAGGCAATCTCAGCAGTATATTTTCTATTACATTTGATCCTGTAAATGCAGGAGCAGCATATATAACTGCACAACCAGGAGGAATTTATTATACCTCTAATGCCGAAGCCACTATTCCTGTGTTCACACAGCTTATGCAATATCCGTTCGAACAGCCCAACCGGATTTATTTCAATCCCTTTAATCCGAACGACATCTGGGTAGCCAGTTTTGGAAACGGGATCGAAATGGGTTCATTGTCTGGCAATACTGGAATAGCGCAAACGGGCACAAAAAACAATCAAAGCGAATCCCTGCAGATTTATCCGAATCCTTTCAATGAGAAAACAACAATTGATCTTTCAAATATAAAAGGTAGCAGTTATACCATTGAACTTTATGATATGATGGGGCAACTACTTAGAACAATTAATAATATAAATCAAACCCATTATACCCTTTCCCGCGATAATATGCAGGAAGGAATTTATATTGTTAAAGTTTTTGATAAACAAAACACGTGCGTTGTTAAAACGATAGTAATAAACTAAGCGCTGTAAATTAGTTTGAAATTAGGTACTCATAGAATTTGTAAATAATTATTCTTTCACAAACTTCTGTATCTCTAATCCTTTTTCTGTTTTTAATTGCACAACATATATCCCGACTGGCAATGCTGAAATATCTATTTTTGTTTTTTTATTGATAGAATGCTTATCTAAAACATTATTGCCAATAATATCAAATACTTGAAGATCACAATTTGTGCTTGGGGAATTACCCCAATCTATTGTTAAATAATTGTTAGCAGGATTCGGATAAACCACAATATTGTTATCAACATTATTTATTTCTTCAATCCCGGTATGATCTATCATTTGTGATAATGCCCTTTTCCAGATTCCTCCACCGGTGCCCACGAAAATGGTGTCTTTGAAAATGGTGGATGTAAAAACACTTGCGCTATCTGTTAAAGTTGGATTCCAATCTATCCATTTGCTTCCTTTATTTAAGGAGAAAAATACACCTCCATAAGTTCCGGCAAAAATAGTATCTCCTTTCGTGGCTAATGTGTTTATATCAAGATCATTGAATGTTAATCCCGTATCTTTTGCAATCCAATGTGCTCCGTTATCTGTAGATAAATAAACTCCGCCTCCATAAGTTCCAGCAAAAATATTATTCCCGCTAATAGATAATGCATCGACGTCAAGATTTGTTAAACCTGAATCCACTGCAGTCCAAAGTCCTCCATTGTTTGTAGATAAAAATACTCCGGCACCCCAAACTCCTGCAAAAATGTTACTTCCCTTTATGACCAATGAATTGACATCAGCATGTAACGGTAAACCTGTATTCACCGCCGTCCAACTACCTCCATTATTTGAAGATAAATATATGCCATACAAATTAGTTCCGGCAAAAATGTTGTTTCCGTTTATAGCTATTGCATTGATATAATTAGATGTTGAACCTGAATCAACTACCGCCCAATGTAATCCATAGTTCGTAGATAAATACACTCCGCCACCCTGAGTACCGGCAAAAATAGTGTCTCCCCTTTTTATGGCAAAAGAATAGACGAAAAAATTAGTTGGCAGCCCATTATTCACTCCAGTCCAACTGCTAAAACCGTTTGAAGATAAAAGTGCACCGCCATTATCAGTTCCTGCAAAAATATTGCTTCCGTTTATTGTTAAGTTATATACATCACCACTATCAAGATTGGTTTGTTGCCATTGTGCATTTGCAAAGCTTATTATGCTTATAAATGCAATAAAGGGAATAAGTTTTTTCATAAATAATTGGTTTTAATGATGGCAAAGGTAAAAAATATAAATGCATTTGCCAAATTCACCAAAATTTATTTAGATTTTTATGGTGTAATTTGAAATGCGTATATTACGACATACTGTCCAGGAAAGTGAGCCATATAAATTTACTATTTTAACATAGTTTATGTACATTTGCTGAAATTTATTAAAGTTCGAAAAATAATTTATATGTTGTTATTCCTGTATGTTGTTTTATTTGAAAAGGGAAAGCTGAATTTTAATTTCTAATTTTATAAAGCTATCGATTGATTATTATGCTGAATTTCACAAGATATATATTTGACACATTTAATAAAGTATACAATCTCAATGAGAGTTGTTATGATATTTCATATAATAAAAATGGAAATTCAATAATAAATATAAATGATAACGGAATAACATATTTTGATAATAATAAAAAGAAGTTGGATTATTCAACTATAATATGGAAAGAATGGAAAAATACTAAAATTCCATTTCTCTTTGCCACTATGGATAACGATATTTATTCAAACATTGATGGAAAATGGACGATCAATTTTGATATTATTGCCTCATCATTTTATTTATTATCAGGATGGCAGGAATATGAATCTGAAATAAAAGATCAAATAGGACGGTATCCTTACGAGGAAAGCATTCAAAAAAAACTTGATATCGTTGAAATACCAATTGTGAATTATTATTTCGATATTTTAAAAACTGTTATTGAAAAAGCTTATTCTGTTTCTTTGACAACGATGTCATGGCAAAATCATGAATTCGCCACTTGTATAACTCATGATATTGACAAATGTAATAGCGCATGGATAGAAGGAAGTTTCAGTGAGTTGAAAAAAGGCAGAATTTTATCTGCTGTAAAACTTTTATTCAAAAAGATCTTCAACAAAGATGAATGGTTCAACTTTGAAAAAATAATTGAACTGGAAAAAGGGTTTTATGCTTCATCTTCATTTTATTTTCTTCCACGTAACCAAAAGCGAAATAATCTGGTAAATGCGGATTATGATGTGAGGAGTGAAAAGATAATTAAAGAAATAGAACGCATTGTAGAGTATGGCTCAGAAATAGGAATTCATGGGAGCTCTGGCACTTATGACAATGTTGATTATTTCAAGGATGATTTAAAAAACTTATGAAGAAAGATTATTGGAAACAGGTTTCATTTTTTACAGTTTAATATAACTAAAACACCTAAAATATTAGAAAAAACAGGAATCAAGTATGATTCCACTCTTTATTTTGCAGAGCAT
>JBEKEO010000097.1:0-10150 GCA_050013795.1 Bacteroidales bacterium | reverse complement strand
ACATATTCGTGTTTAGGACCATGGTTAAATTCGCGTAGATCTATTTTGTAAACATAAATATCCATAACAATATCTTTGTTATTACCATTATTATAAATGGTTCCATTCCATCCTTCTGCCTGCCCCTTTGGAGGCTCTGTTTTTGACACCTGCCATTTTGTTGTTTGAAAAACTAAATTTCCCCAACGGTCATATATATATTCATTATAATTATTGGTGTCGATATTCGTTCCTTGTGGAGCCCAATTGTCATTCAAACCATCGTTATTGGGGGTAAAAGCATTTGGAGTGTAAAAAGTAAAAATATCAACCACTCTTACGGTGTCGCTTATAGTGTCCTTACATCTGTTACTATCCGTAACAATTTCTGAAATAACATATGTCCCCAGATTCGGGTAAGGATGAACATTATATGTGCCGGTACCAGATGAAGCATCACCAAAATCCCATTGGTAAGTATATGGTCGTGTACCACCCGTTGATTCATCCCAAAAGTAAACAGGACCTTCCAGAATAGTAAGAATTTTGGGTGTATACATGAAATAAGCTGTAGGACCGGGTATTTCTCCTATACTAACTGTTCCAGATGTTGAACATCCTCCTTGATCAGTTACTGTATAAGTATAATTTCCCTGGGACAGTCCGGTAGCTGTTTGTGTGATTGCTCCATTGCTCCATGAAAATATGTATGGAGGAACTCCCCCACTGGGAACGGCAGTTGCAGTTCCGTTTTTCATCTGGCAAATCTCATCTGTATAGCTATGTGTAGCCACAGGTCCCGGCTTTTGAGGTATGGTAACACAGGCTGAAGTTGTACAACTATTGGCATCGGTTACTGTTACACAATATGTGCCTGTTGGCACATTTAGAATGTTTTGTGAAGTTTCTCCGTTACTCCAAATAATAGGAGTATATGCTGGTGTCCCGCCAGATATATTCAAAGTGGCAGAGCCATTCGACATGCCGCAGTTAGCCGAATTTATTCCTGATATAGTAATAGTAGGACCGGGAGTATTGGTAATAGTAACAGTGTTTATTGCCGTGCAATGGTTAGAATCTGTAACTGTACATGTATATGTTCCGGCATGTAGGTTCGTCGCTGTTGCCGAAGTATTCCCGTTAGACCATAAATAACTGTATGGGAGTACTCCATTAATTGCATTTACTGTAGCAGACCCGTTCCCATAGGAACATGTTTCATTAACAGAACCCAAAACCTGCAAGGAAGGGCCTGCTATATTTGTCAGGGTTACTGATGTAACTGCCGTACATGAACTTGCATCTGTTACTGTTACTGTATATGTGCCTGCCGGAAGGTTGGTGATATTTTGTGTTGTATGACCATTGCTCCATAAATATGTATAAGGTGGTGTACCTCCGACAGGTGTTGACGATGCTGTGCCGTTTGCATGTCCGCAATTCTCATCTGTCGAAGTGGCCGTTACTGTGCCTCCGGGAATATTATTTATTATTACGGAAGTCGTGGATGAGCATCCTGCCGCACTTGTCACGGTAACACTATAGGTACCCGGAGCAAGATGGGTAATAGTTGCCGTTGTCTGTCCGCTACTCCACAAATATGTCGTGCCACCTGTTGCTGTCGCACTGCCATTATTTAAACCGCAAGTGGCTGGAGCAAATGGCGTAATTTGTGCATTAGGAAGTGGATTGACCGTTATTGTGCCGGTAACAGCGGCAGAACAACCGGCAGTAGTTCCGGTAACAGTATATGGGGTGGTAGAAGCAGGGCTCTCAACAATATATGTATTTGTGCTTCCTGTACTCCAGAGATAACTTGCCGCTCCTCCCGCAAAAAGCGTATCCTGCTGCCCGTTACATATTGACCCATTGGTCACTGTTACACTTGGACCAGGGCTTATTGTTACTTTTACTGAATCCAGTATATTACATGTCCCGTTGGATATTGTGACATAATAAGTCGTGGTCGATGCCGGGTGCGCTACTGGGTTTGCAATATTGGCATTACTCAATGAACCGGCAGGCGCCCATGTATATGTTGCGCCGCCTGTAGCCCAAAGAGGTACTGAAGAGCCATTACAAACACTGGTATCATTACATATGCTGGTAGGGAAAGATGAAGTAATAAGTACGCTGTCTGTTCCTTTTAATTTAATACATGAATTATCCATAACCGTAACATAATACCATCCGGCCGGAACACTTGTAATGCTGCTAGTGGTAGAGCCATTGCTCCATAGATAAGTATATGGCATAGTCCCTCCGCTTGCAGTTACTGTTGCCGAACCATTACAAAAACCAGGTGTTTGTGATATATTAAGGATAAGCTGATTTACGTTACAGGTAACACTGGCAGGAACAACCGTGACAAAACCAAGCCCTGCTACATATAAAATACCAGTTCCTTTGTCTAATTGTATATCATATACTTCATTAGGAATATTTGTCGTAATAGAAGCTGCGGCAGTAAACACGCTTCCATTAAAAGCAAAAACATGAACCTGGTTGGTTCCTCCAACATATACATTGCTGCAATCATCAACTGCAATACCTTCATGTGTTCGGTTTTCTCCAGATCCGTACCCAGCATTGACCACCGCCGAGCCTAATAAAGCGCCACTTGTTTTATTCCATGCGTTAAGGGTCTTTCCATCATAACCGAAAATGTAATTATTGTTTAGAGCCAATGCATTTGCTCTGACAGTAACATTTGTACTAGGGTTTAGTCCAGGGATTCCAAAATTATTACCCTCGCCAAATTGATAACCGGAGTTTACTGAAAATGCACAGGGAGGGGTATAACCTGATGAGAACAAGCTTTTAGCCAAAATACCCTCAACAATTAAACATTGACTTAGAGAAGTCAGTAAAGCGTAAAAATCCCCATTATCATCCATTACTACAGAGGCAACATCATTGCAGTATGTACAGATTGCCCCATTGAAATTTGCAGAGCTACTGCCGCTCAGGTTAGTATCTGCAATAATTTTAATATTATCAGTTGTTGATGTGCCTCCGCCAAATGCTATTAATTTCTTGTTGCAGTTATTATAGAACATCCTCCATATTTCATCATTTGTACCGAAGTAAGGAGAAGTAAATTGCAGGTTTCCGGCATTATCAATTTTCATTATTCGGGCGCCCGCAGGCAACCCTGTATAGCCTTCGCCAATAAAAGAAGTTCCGCTATTGTGTAACAGGCAAAATTTCGAATACGCATTTTGGGAGGTACTACTCCATCCTGCCGGGTTGGTAAATGTCCATAATAAACTTCCTGCGATAGAATATTTTGATAATTTATAAGGGTTAGAACCTCCAGAAACATAGACATTGCCAAAATTATCAAAATCAATATCAAAAGCGGTATTATTTGTAGTCAGGCTTGTTGGTGTGGTTGTCCATGGATCTATTATTACAGTTTGAAACCTATGTTCCGGTATTTGCTCCCCTACCGGGGAAATTGAAGGTTCATTTAATTTAAATGAAACTACATTATCTTTTAATACAAATGCTGATGGGATAATATCGTGGTTTTCCATATAATAGCTTTGGGGTGTATGATCTACTATTGCCCCGGCTGGAGTATTTACCAGTATATTTCCCTCAAAATCTTTTATGGCATTTTCAACATCACCGGTATATTGCATTTTAACCTGGCTGATATCTGCACCGGGATGCAATATTAATTTGTATTTTATTCCTCCTTTTTCAGGAATAGTGTATTCAATATCTATCTGGGGATATAGATTTTTATAAATTATTTTTTTATACCCTTTTGCTTTTACATTTTCATACCCTTTTTCACCAAACGTATAATAATTGGATGAAGGTTCGCTGGCAATAATTTCGGGGTCGGGGTTGCTTCCCATCCAATTTACATGTATAGTATATTTTTCTAAAACACGGTTTTCATCATCATCTTTTTCGTAATTTTTGGCATCAGAACCTTTTACAGAATCTGTTTCATCTAAATCGTCATCTTCCTTTTTAACAATTTTATCCACCCTGATGGTATATCCATGAGGAGTGAAGAAAATTTTGTCTGCTTTATCAATGGCATATTTTATCTTGCCGTCTGTCGTTGCCCAATTATCGAATTGCCCGAAATTCTCAATAAACACATCCGTTTTAAACGGATCACTTGTAATCCATGTGGGTTTTCCCGCCTTTTTCCCTTTCAATCTGGTTTGAGCAATGCTGTTTTCGGAAAGGATAAATAAAATGGTAAAGAGACACAGTGATAAAAAGAGGAAGATTTTATTTAGATGTATTTCTGCTTTACCAAAATCCTTTTTATAAGGATTTTCTGCTATTAATTTTCGAAATATAATATCTTTTTTCTGCATAAAATATAAATTTTATTAAAAATTGATATTAAAGCTTTTATATATCTGAATTCATTTGTCAAAGATACTAATAACAAAAACAAACTGTATTAATTATATAGACGAATATTTTGTTATTATGTTGCCTCTGATTTAAATAATTATTAATAACAATATATCAACAGCTTGCAAAAACCATAAGTGCATCTGGGGGCGCTACTTTTTAACGTGCGTTTGCTCCATTTGTTTCAATGGGTGTTATATTTGCATCAGCATTGGGCATAAATGCATCAACATTTGCCATAAATGCATGTGCATTCATTACATTGAAGCCCGCATTTGTGGCTTATGCAAAGGGGTCTTCATTAAAAAATGAAGCAAAATCATCGCATAACAACGTGAAATTGAATTGTTTGTTGGTTTTGCTATAAAAATTTACTTCAAAAATTCAGCAACAATTTTTTCGGCGGTAATACCTTCGGCTTCGGCCTTGTAATTACGCACTATGCGGTGGCGAAGAACCGGAACAGCCACAGCTTTTACATCTTCTATATCCGGTGAATATTTCCCGCTGATAACGGCATGGGCTTTCGCTCCTATTATCAGGTACTGTGAAGCGCGTGGTCCTGCTCCCCACGAAAGATAATCATTCGCCAGCGGATGAGATTTCTCGGTATTGGGTCGCGTTTTAACCGCAAGATTCACGGCATACTGAAGTACATTGTCGGTTACAGGTATTTTATTCAGCACATCCTGGTAAGCTAGTATTTCTTCTTTTGCAAGCACCATGTTTACTTTAGGTTCAAGCCCCGATGTGGTGGCTTTTACAATATTTATTTCTTCATCGAACGAAGGGTAATCAAGCCATACATTAAACATAAACCTGTCGAGCTGGGCTTCGGGAAGCGGGTATGTCCCTTCCTGTTCAATGGGGTTTTGAGTGGCAAGAACAAAAAAGGGCTCATCGAGTTTATACGTATTTCCTGCCGCAGTAACGGCTTTTTCCTGCATGGCTTCAAGCAAAGCCGATTGTGTTTTAGGAGGCGTGCGGTTAATTTCGTCGGCAAGTATCACATTGGCAAATACCGGACCTTTAATGAACCTAAATTTCCGCGACTCGTCAAGAATTTCAGTGCCAATAATATCCGAAGGCATCAGGTCGGGAGTAAACTGAATGCGGCTGTATGAAAGTCCGAGGGCTTTGGCAAGGGTATTCACCATCAGGGTCTTTGCAAGTCCCGGCACCCCTACCAGCAAACAATGCCCTTTGCTGAATATACAAATGATAAGGCTTTTTACAATATCATCCTGCCCTACTATTACTTTGGCAACCTCGTTTTTTAATGCTTTATATTTCTCAACCAAAGCATCTACTGCCTCAACATCCGATTTAAACTGCATAGCTGTACATTCTTAATTAAACCAATGATAATTGAACTTACAGTCTTTATATTCGTCGGCAATGTGAATATAAGTGACTGCTGCTTCTTTTTTAACCCATTCCTGTGAAGCTTTACTTTGCTTTTGCTTTAATGCTGCCTGCTGAATAAAATCGTAATCATCCTTCATATTAGCACGATGCGGTTCTGTCCGCGATTTAAGATACAATATCCTGTATGCCTGCTTTCCGTCATCGGTCTTCATCGGAACAGGTTTCGAAAATTCCCCAACCTTAAGCTTATCAACCACAAAGAATACAGATTGATCTAATTGATCGGGTTCGAATTTAGAAGATCCTGATTCAGGATTAATCATTAAACCTCCGTTTGTTCGTGAAGGATCACTGGAATATTTCAATGCAGCTTTTTCAAATGTAATGGAATCGGCTTTGATCAGGGAATAAATAGTATCGAGCTTTAATTTTGCGTTAAGCAGGTCTTCTGTAGCCACTTTCGGTCTGATAAGTATATGTCTAACATTGATCTTTTCACCTCTCCTTTCAATAAGTTGAATGATATGGTATCCGAACTGCGATTGAATGATAGGAGATATTTCATTGGCTTTCAGCTTGAATGCGGCAGCGGCAAAAGCCGGGTCAAGTTCTCCCCTGTCTGTGAAACCAAGTTCACCGCCTTTAGAAGCAGTTCCCTCATCTTCGGAATAAAGAACTGCAAGCGTAGCAAAATCTTCGCCTTTAACAATTCTGTCGCGAATAGCCGAAAGCTTATCTTTTGCTTTATTTTTTTCTTCTTCATTCACCTTGGGACCAATAACAATCTCACCAACTTCTACCTTCGAACTTACAGTAGGAACACTGTCTTTAGGTAAATTGTTAAAAAACTTTTTCACTTCGGAAGGTGTTACTTTTATTTTTTCAGTGATCTTCGATTCCATGTTTTGCTGAAGCAACTGGTTTTTGATAACATCACGGAAATCTTCTTTTATTTGTGGAATAGATTTATTATAATATTTTTCAAGTTGTTCGTCTCCTCCCATCTGCTTTGAAAAATATTTTATTCTGCGGTCAAGATCTGATTCAATTTGGGATTCAGAAACCGTTAAACTGTCTACTTCTGCTTGATTTAAAAGCAATTTCTCATAAAGTGTTTGTTCAAGCAGATTGCATTTAAAATTACTGTCGGTTTTATTATAACCTTGCATTACATATTGGAGATACTGGTTTTCAATATCCGATTGCATAATCATGTGTCTACCTACAATAGCTACTACCTGGTCGATGACTTTGTTCTGTGACTGTGAAAGCCTTATTCCTGCTATAAAAAACAATGTAAGAAATAGTATGAATTTTTTCATTTGTTTGAATTAAATGTCGATGTTTCTTTTCCCTTTTATTTTATTTTAATAAATACTTTTATAAGGTTCAATATATTTCAAAATCATTATTCTTTAATGCTTCTTTAAATATTTCATTCTGCATATCTTCTATAAGCATTAATTTACGTTTGTTCAGAATAATTTGTCTTATGTTTTCTTTTTCAAAATTTAAAGGAGAAAGGCTTTCCTTTATTTGAAATCCCTTAATATTAACATAATACGAATATAAAGAATCATCCATTTCAATATACCTGTGGAATTTCAGGTAATCCTCCTGGTTATACGTTTTGATTGGAATCTCTTTTAAAAGGTCATTGAAATACAGCCACGTTGAATCATCAAGATAAGAATTTACTGCATATTTCTTACAATATTCTTCAAGTTTTTGTCTTGCCTGCGGAGTTTCTAACTTATATAAATTCTCCACTGTAAGTGAATAATTTGATTTCAGCGGCATTTTAACATACCATACTTTCACGATATTATCTTTCAGTAAGAAATTATTTTTATTTTTTTCATAATAAGATTTTATATCTTCATCAGTAACTGTTGTATCAAGCTTTTGCCTTACAAGTTCTTTTTCATAAACGAAAACAATAAGCGAATTTCTATAGTCATTTAGCTGTTTTTTAAAATCTTTCTGTTTCGATGATAAGTTACTTTCAGCATTATGAATAACAAGCTTTTGTTTTATCCAGTTGTTAATATATTTCTTTACTATGGAAATACTGTCTTTTGAAGAAGTACTGGAAGGGACAAGTCCGATTAGGTCAGTCTTGAATAAATATTCATTATATACTTTTGCTAAAATGCCTTCTTCTTTTTTACCAGATGATCCGCAGGATATTAAATAAATTGAAAGGAATATGAGTAAAAAATATTTCACTTGTAAAACAACTTTAGGTAGCCTTATGAAAAATAAAAAGTTAAAGAGCTTCTTTTAATTAAAAGCAATTTAACTTTTTATCATTATTAACTGAAAAAAAACTATTTTATTGTAGAGAATACAGCTTTATTCACCTCAACAGTGTATTTTTTCTTCAGGGACTCTATCCATTCCTTCTCGAGATATGTTTGGTAATCAGCAGTTACCATACCTTTTGCTTCAGCCAGAGATTTTGGTTCTTTTGGAATTACTTTATTCACTTTAACAAAAACCACTGAACCATTTTTCACAATATCTTTAGTAATTCCTTCCACCCATGGAATTGAGTCAATCAAAGGATTATCTTTCTTTAAGAATTTTCCGGATTCAATTTTAAGATCAAGTTGAGAGGTTTTATTTATCTCTTTTAATATTTCATCATTCAAAAGCTTACCTTTTTTCAATAGCTTGTGAGTAGCTTTAGCTACTTTAGCATTTGAACAGGTATAAATGCCGGCATCAAGCCTGTTATCCCACATATAGTTCTGTTTGTTTTTGTCATAAAACGCTTTCAATCCTACTGTATCTTTTACTGCTTTTGACCAAACCTTTTCATCTGTGAGCTCAAACAACAATATGCCGTCCCTATATTCTTTCATCAGTGATTTGAATTCCGGATATTTGGTTTCCAGCATACCATCTTCATAATTGATAGCAGACTCATCAATAAACTGTTTATACATTCCGTTAATATAAAAAGAAATATCTTCTTTATTGGTTTTTGATGACTGGTGAGCAGCTAAATATTTAGCAAAATCCTGCTGGCCATATTTCTTATCTCCGAAAGAACACAAATTTTTGGTAAGATCTTTTGCTTTTGTTGCTTTCCATTTACCAAGGAAAATGCTGTCGTCAACAACTTTATTAAAATCAGCAAGGGCAGTCGGGTCATCTTTAAAGCCGTATTCTTTCTTTATCTTATCAACCATTACCTCTTTTGATTTATTAGCGCGCGAATCTTTCGCTATTTTTGTTTTCAAATCGGATTTAATAGAATCGAAAGGAGCAATTTCTTTCCTGTCCAGCATTTTAATGATATGCCAGCCATACATCGTTTGTACCGGTAACGAAATTTCGCCTTTCTTAAGCTTGCTGACAGCAACAATAAATTCAGGGACCATCCTGTTTACACCAAACCAGGCAATAACACCGCCTTTTGTAGCCGAAGCTTTATCGTCGGAAAATTGTTTTGCCATATCTTCAAATGTAGCTCCGCCTTTTATCTTATCATAAATCTCGTTGATTTTAGCTTTGCATTTTGCCGAATCAACTGCGGTAGAATTAGCAGGAAAGGTAATCAGGATATGCGCTGCCTGAACTTTCCCCATAGCCGGTTTTCTGTCGGTAACTTTTACTAAATGATAACCAAAATCTGTTCTTACCGGCATTGATACTTCGCCAACCTTGGTATTGTATGCAGCTGTTTCAAACGAATATATAAGGTCAAGGGCTGTAAAATATCCCAGGTCGCCGGCATTTCCTTTACTGGCGGGGCGGTTTCCTGTCTGGGTTTGGTCGCGTGCTGAAAGATCATCAGAATAAGCAATAGCCATTTTACTAAAATCTTTTCCTTTTTTTACAATACTGTCGCGTATTTCCATTATTTTTTTATACGCTTTTAATGTATCTGCAGGTGAAGCGTTAGCGCTAACTTTAACAAGTATATGGCTTGCCCTGATATCCCACTGCATCCTGTTATATGCTTCCTGCAATAATTTTTCATTTACTTCTTTATCCATCAGGTAGGGTTGTGCAAGCTGTTTCCTGTAACCGGCAAGTTCCGTTTTGAAAGAAGAAGCCGTATCCATTCCAAGCGATTCAGCTTCTTTTACTTTTAATTTGAAATTAATGTACAAATCAAGATATTCTTCGAGTGATTTTTTATCAATCACATCCTTTTTCAGGTTATTCTTATTGTAAACATTAAGAAATTCAGACCTTGTAACTTTTTCTCCGGCAACAGTAAGTAATACCGGGTCATCGTTTCCTTTTGGTATTGCTCCGCTAATTACCTGTGCAAAGGCGCCTGATACAATTGTTGAACAGAATACTGCAAAAAATAATTTAATAAAATTCGTTTTCATTTGTTTAAATTTTGTGTGTGTTTAATCTTAATACTTTATATACTTTTAAAATAATTTTTATT
>JBEKEO010000096.1:0-10210 GCA_050013795.1 Bacteroidales bacterium | reverse complement strand
GTATTTACTTTTGTAGGTGATGGTGGCACTTCCGAAGGAGATTTCAGCGAAGCGCTCAATTTCGCTGCTGTTTGGAAAGCTCCTGTTATTTTCACTGTTCAGAATAACCAATACGCTATCTCGCTTCCTGTGCGGAACCAGACCAAATCCGTCAATCTTGCCATAAAATCATATGCTTATGGTATTCCCGGAATTAAAGTTGATGGCAATGATTTTTTTGCTATGTACGCTGCATATAAACAAGCCCATGAATATGCCAAAGCCGGGAACGGTCCTGTTCTCATCGAAGCTTTTACATACAGAAAAGGTGCTCACACGACTTCTGATGATCCTACAAAATACCGGTCGAAAGAAGAAGAACAGGAATGGGACAAAACAGATCCTTTAAAGAGAATGAAAAAATATCTTGATAGAAAAGGTATCTGGAAAGAAAACATTGAACTGCTTTTAGAAAAATACAAATTAGAAGTCGATCAGCAATTTGCTGAAGCGGAAAACTTCACCCCCTATCAACTTGATGATGTTTTTCGCCATATGTATGTTGATATGCCCGATGACCTAAAAAAACAAAAAGCTGAATTTGAAAAATTTCTAAAATGGAAGGAGATTAAAAAATGAGCGTAATGACTTTGGTTCAGGCAATCAATAATGCTTTAGACATTAAGCTTGCGGAGGATAAAAATATAGTGGTTTATGGTGAAGATGTTGGTTTTGAAGGCGGTGTTTTCAGAGTAACAGAAGGATTACAAAAAAAATACGGCGTTGAAAGAGTTTTTGATTCACCGCTCGCAGAATCCGGTATTGTTGGAACAGGACTTGGAATGGCAATAGCGGGATTAAGACCAGTTGTTGAATTGCAGTTTGATGGTTTCACATATCCTGCATTTGACCAGATCATATCCCATGTTTCACGTATGCACAACCGTACAAGAGGCAAATACAAGGTGCCAATGGTGATACGATTTCCATACGGCGGTGGGATAAATGCGCTTGAACATCATTCAGAAAGCCCTGAAGCTTTATATGCACATATTCCGGGACTTAAAGTGGTGATTCCATCAACCCCGCATGATGCTAAAGGATTAATGATTTCTGCTATTGAAAGCGATGATCCAATTGTGTTTATGGAACCGAAAAGAATTTACAGAGCGATCAAGCAGGAAGTTGCCGATGAAAAATTCACTATACCTATTGGAAAGGCAAAAGTAATCTCAGAAGGGAAAGATGTAACTGTTGTTGCTTTTGGAGCTATGATACGTGAATGCCAGAAGGCTCTTGTGATGGCGAAAGAAGCAGGGATATCTGCGGAGCTTATCGATCTGCGTACCATTTATCCGATTGATAAAGAAACAATAACCAAGTCAATTGAGAAAACAGGCAGGCTGGTTATTGTAGCGGAAGCACCATCATCATTTAGCGTTGGTGCCGAACTTATGGCCATTGCCAATGAAGAAGCATTTCTGTACCTTGAAGCGCCGCCGAAAAGAGTTATGGGCTTTGATACTATAGTTCCATTAGCTAAAGGTGAACATTTCTTTATGCAATCTCCCGAAAAAATATTTTATGAAATAGAATGTACAGTTAAATTCTAAATACAGACAAATGAGATTTATTTTCAATTTTCCTGATATAGGCGAAGGACTCGATGAAGGCACTATCCTTGAATGGTACGTAGCTAAAGGTCAGGAAATAAAGGCGGGACAATCAATTGTCAAAATGGAAACGGATAAAGTAGTTGCCGATATTCCATCGCCAAAAACAGGAACCATAGCAGCCAGATTTGGCAATGTTGGTGATACTATTCACGTAGGAACTCCTCTTGTTGAAATTGAGATTGAAGGGGTGCTGGGAGAAGATGCAATTACCGAAGCGAAAACTCCAGTGAAGCTGGAATCATTGGAAGAAGGTTCTGCAAGTGTCGTTGGCACAATAGAAGTGGCTGGCAATAATGCTTTCCTGCCTGCCAGTGATGAAGGTTTTTCTACTCTCAAAACTGTCGTGGAATCTGTAATAAAAGTTTTGGCTTCTCCTGTTGCAAGGGCATTGGCAAAAGAACTTAATGTTGATATAAATAAGATTAACGGCACTGGTCCGGGTGGAAGAGTAACCAAAGAGGATATTCAAAACTTTCATTTAAATAACCCTGCTATTGAAAAATCTGCTTCCCATGTTGTTTCTGGTGAAGCGTTAACTTACGAACCTCTTTCACAGATCAGAAAGACGATAGCAAAGAACATGATTAATTCCAAGCATAATGCTGCCCATATGACAGTCTTTGAAGAGGTGGAAATTTCAGACCTTATTTGGATCAGGGAAAAATATAAAAAGGTTTATTCCGAAAAAAATGTCAAACTTACTTTTCTCCCATTTATTCTGAAAGCAACCGTAAATGCACTTATACAACACCGGCAGCTTAACTCACAAATGGACTTAGATAATAACAGGATGATTTATAAAAACTATTATAATATTGGTATTGCTGTTGACACACCTGAAGGGCTTGTTGTTCCTGTTATTAAAGATGCAGATAAACTTACTATTTTCCAGATTGCACAAAAAATAACTGAGCTTTCGGAAAAAGCCAAAGAAAGAAAACTTACACTTGATGAGATGAAGGATGGAACATATACACTCACGAACTATGGCTCAATTGGCGGTATCTTTGGAACCCCGGTAATCAATTATCCTCAGGTAGGAATACTTGGAATTGGCAGAATTCTGAAAACACCAATTGTTAAAGACGACAAAATTGTTATTGGTAATGTATTGCCATTATCGCTTACTGTTGATCACAGAATTATTGACGGCGGTGAAGCTACCAGGTTTATAAATAGTATCATGGAATATTTGTCGGACCCGTTTTCACTTATGATGGAATAATCTTATTAATTTTTAAGGAGAATAAATATGGAATATGATGTTTTGATTATAGGAGCAGGGCCTGCAGGATATGTGGCCGCAATCAGGGCAGGACAGGTAGGCTTGAAAACTGCCATCATTGAAAAAATATATATTGGCGGAATGTGTCTGAACTGGGGATGCATACCCACAAAAGCATTGCTGGAAAGCGCTAGGACCTTCGATAAGATAAAGCATTCTGCTGAGTTCGGAATTGATGGTATTGATATTCAGAAACTCTCATTTAATTGGGAAAAGGCAAAATCCAGGTCGAATAGCATAACTAAAAAACTTACCGCACGTATCAATTACCTGCTTAAACAGAATGGAGTAGAATTAATTACAGGAACTGCCAAACTTGGTTCTGATAATTCTGTAATAGTTAATGATAAAAAGATAAATGCTGTCAATATTATTATTGCAACGGGCTCAAAACCTAAAGCAATGGATAAGCTGATTGCAAATGCTCCTATTGTCGAAATGGAAAAATTGTTCGCCCTTGAAACTATTCCCGATAATATTGTTGTTACAGGCAACCATGTTTCATCAGTCGAAATGGCGCAGTTCTTTATGCTTATAGGGAAAAAAGTAACCCTGATTGCGAATAACAATAGTTTTTTAATGGGACTTGATGATCATCTGATTTCATTTATCAGCAAAAAGCTTCAACAGGAAAATATAGAACTTATCTTAAATGTATTTCCGGAAAAATTCGAAAACGGTGAACTTATCATTGGCAATAAAAAAATAAAATGTGAACTGCTTGTCAACTGTAATTCACGCGATGCAATTATTCCGGAAAGTGAAATTCCGCTTGAGCTCACTGAACGGGGATTTATAAAAACAACCGATAACTTTGAAACAAATCTAAAAGGCATTTATGCCATTGGTGATGTCAGCGGTAAAAGCTTTGTTGCTCATGTTGCTTCCGCACAGGGAATTCATGTTATAAATACCATAAAAGGAATAAAAGCCAACTTTAAAAACCGCGCATATCCAATCAATATGTATACTGTTCCCGAAATTGCACAAATAGGGATGACCGAAAAGCATTTAAAAGAAGAGGGCATAGAAATTAAAATCAGTGAGTTTCCTTTGTCGGCAAATGGTAAAGCTATGATAGAAGGCAATACTGAAGGATTTATCCGTATACTTTCCGATAAGAAATACGGGCAGGTTCTCGGAGTACAGATAGTTGCTGCTAATGCTACAGATATGATTGCAGAAGCAGGCGCCTATATGGAAATAGAAGGCACAGTTTACGATGTAGCCCAAACCATTCATGCACATCCTACCGTTTCTGAAATATTTATGGAAGCCGGTTTTGATGCTGTCGACAAAGCAATACATAAGTAAAAAACAATGCTTACAATTACAGATTATAATCTTCCGGATATTAAATTGCTAGAAGAAGAAACTGAGCGGTTTTTAATTTGGATACCTGATAAAACTTATATAGTTCTTGGCGCTTCAAACCGGCCTGAAGAATCATTATTCATTGAAAATGTCAGTCAGGATAATATAACCGTGCTAAAAAGACTTTCGGGCGGTCAGACTGTAATGCTGACTCCAAATAATTTAATCCTATCTGTTGTTTTTATCACTAAAGAAGCATTGAAACCAAAAGATGTTTTCAGAAATATTAACTCACTCCTGATTTCAGCAATGGAAGAAGCAGGAATAAATGATCTTTCATTGAAAGGCATTTCCGATATCGCAATATCAGGAAAAAAGATTTTAGGGTCAGCCATATATAGAAATAAAGATAAGCTGTTATATCATGCTGTCCTCAATTTAGGCGAACCCGCTGCAATATTTGAAAAATATTTGAAACACCCTGTAAAAGAACCCGATTACCGTAATGGAAGGAAACATATTGATTTTGTAACATCTCTTAAAGACAATGGATACATTGGAAGCTATGATAAATTAGTATCCGTAATATCTGATATGTTTTCACAAAAACTTAATAACCAAAATAGCTTATATTAGTTTTTTAATAAGCTTAACACCTGGAATTGCGCATTTATATATTCAGCATTTAATCAAATCTTAATCCTTCTTTAATTTCATCTTAATTCACTATGCTTTTTATAGAAATACTTTTGTCATTGTAAATCTTTTAAAAATGAAAAAGAACTATTTAACTTTCTTAACGGTTACTCTATTAATTACTGCATTTATTGCAAGTAGTTTTAAATTTAATAATCAAAATAATTCACAGGGTAAAATCAAAAAAGCTATATGTATTTTATATTCCACTCAGGGAAATAAAGCAAGTGGCGTTATAAATTTTATTGCAACAGACAGCGGAATCAAAGTAACTGGAAATATACAAGGACTTACAAAGGGAAAGCATGGTATGCATATTCATGAATGTGGTGATTGCAGTGCTACTGATGGTTCATCGGCAGGCGGACATTTTAATCCGATGGGGAAAAATCATGGTGGACCTATGGATATGAACAGGCATGAAGGTGATATGGGGAACATTATGGCTAATGATTCCGGCAAGGCCCATATAGAATATATTGATAAGATGTTGTCATTTGAAGGTGATAACTCTATTATCGGCAGGTCGGTAATTATTCATAAAAGCGAAGATGATTTTAAAACACAGCCTACAGGTAATTCAGGGGCGCGTGTTGCCTGCGGTGTAATTGGAATTAGCAAATAATAAATTAATTAATAACCTTAAAAAAATTAAACTATGAAATTTGAACTACCGAAATTACCTTATGAATTGGATGCTCTGGAACCACTGATTTCAAAAAGAACTCTTGAGTTCCATTATGGAAAACATCATCAGACCTATGTTTCCAACCTGAATAATTTAATACTGGAAACTAAATTTGAAAATGCAGAACTGGAGACTATTATTAAGGAAGCAGAAGGCCCTCTTTTCAATAATGCCGCACAGGTTTGGAACCACACTTTCTTTTTTATGAGTTTAAAGAAAAGCGGAGAATGTGCACCATCGGGCATACTTGCAGAAGCGTTGAAAAAAAGCTTTGGAACATATTCCGATTTTAAAGACGCTTTTACAAAGGCATCTTTGGGTTTGTTTGGCTCCGGTTGGGTATGGCTGGTGAAGAACCAGAAAGGATTACTTGAAATTAGTCAGGAAAGCAATGCAGGTAACCCGCTTCGTAAAGGATTAAAACCAATACTTACCTGTGATGTTTGGGAACATTCCTATTACCTGGATTATCAAAACAAGCGTGCCGATTATATCAATGCTTTCTGGAGCCTAATTAACTGGGAAGTGATTGAAAAAAGATTTTAAAAAAATAATCAATAACCTAAAAACATCAGCCATGGAAAAAAAGGTTCTAAAGCGAAAAATAACTTTAACCGAGACACAGGTTGAAGAAAATACTTCTTTTGAAATTACAGGAAAAGGCAGTTATCATGGGAAACTTGAAAGCGGATCACTGGCGAAAAATGCCGGATCAATAATAGTTGATGGTCAATCAGGGATAGCCGGAAAAATACCCGGAATAACTAACATTTGGCTGACAGCTAATAACGACTGTACAAAAAACAATTACACTATTCATGTCAGGGGTCGCAGCCCAAAAGGCAAAGAGAATATTAATCTTACTTTTTTTGATGATGGATGGAATGTTTATAAAATGATAATTTATCCATATTCTGAAGAGCAGATACATATTCTGCATTATAACAGTAATTATGGGAATATAATAAGAATGAGGTGGGATTTTTAAAATGAGTGTTTTAAAGATGAAACTTAATCATTAACAAAAAAATCTTATGAAATCAACTGTAGCTATTTATAATTCACATTGGACATCGCTTGATGCAGTCGAAATGTTAAAGAGTAAAAATTACCCTGTCAGTCAAATATCAATAATGGGTCAGGCAAAAATTGTTGATGACCATGCAAATCAAAAATCAAAAAAACCTTTAAAAGATACAAGTGCAAATGGAGGTATTGTTTTAGGCTCTACTATGGGGGTTTTGCCGGGAGTTGGTATTTTCAATGTTCCTGGATTTGGATATGTTTTCGGTGCAGGTGCAGTCAGGCAAATGCTTGATAGTTTTGACGCAGGTACAGGAAAAGAAGGAATAGTTTCAATTTTAAAAACAATCGGGATAAAAAAAGACAAAGTTGAAAAATATAGTGAGCAGCTTAACAAAGGGAAGTTTTTGGTAATAGCACAGGGAACAGAAGAAGATGTTGAAAAAGCAAAAAATATTCTTTGCAACGGCAGAAAACAACACGAGTTTATTGTTCATTAATTAATTCTAAAATATTACTTGGGTGTTTATTAATCCTTTATATGTTTCATTTTAAAAAGAGAAGTAAAATGAAAATACATATCAAATACATGGTGAGCAACCTCTGTAAAATTGCAGTAAAAGAAGAGTTGAAAAAACTCGGATTGCATTTTGTCTTTGTTGGTTTAGGTGAAGTTGATATTATGGAAGACATTTCAGTAGAACAGCGGGAGCAACTTAAAATTGTTTTACTAAATGCAGGATTTGAATTAATGGATGGCAAAAGAGCTGTATTGATTGAAAAGATTAAAAATGTTATAATTGAAACGGTTCATTTTACAGATGAAATGATCAAAGTAAACTTCTCAGATTATTTAAGTGAAAAATTAAATTACAATTATACTTACCTGGCAAATTTATTTTCAGAAGTACAGGGAACCAGTATTGAGCAATTCATTATTTCACATAAAATTGAACGGGTAAAAGAATTGATTATTTATGACGAATTAAACATTACAGAAATTGCATGGAAGATGAATTACAGCAGCGTTGCTCATTTATCTAATCAATTTAAAAGAGTTACAGGACTGACACCTTCTCATTTTAAACAATTGAAAGATAAAAGGCGAAGTCCGATTGAAGAAATCGAAAATTAAAAAAATATTATGGAAAGCAGAGAAGAAAAAGAAATGGCAACAAATGATCAATACTCACTTGGAACTCCTCCAAATAGTGAACCCGCTGAAACTAATAAAGAAGACATTTTAATATTTGAAGATTTAAAACCGTATAAATTATTTATTTCAGATATTATTTACTAATTAACTTAAAGAGACTTATTGCTTTGATAAACATTCGACAATAATATTTTTAAATAAATATGAATCAATTATAACAAACAATCATAATAATTTAAACCAATTAAAAAAAATAAATATGTTCATGTCAAAATTCGAAAATCAGGCTTATGCCATATTAAGAATCATAACAGGATTTCTTTTCTTATGGCACGGTTCACAAAAGCTGTTCGGCTTCCCTCCTGCAGGAATGGAAATGCCGGAATTCATTGTTTGGGTTGCTGGCCCAATTGAGTTTATAGGAGGCATACTAATAATGGTAGGTCTGTTCACTCGCTGGGTTGCTTTTATCTCCTGTGGTGAAATGGCTTTTGCCTATTGGATGGCTCACGGAACAGTTGCTATCCTGCCAATTATGAATCATGGCGAATTAGCCCTGTTCTATTGCTTTATTCTTTTATTTATCTCAGCAAAAGGCTCAGGGGTGTTCAGCATTGATCATTACCTGTGCAAAGGGAAAACAAAATTATAACCTATAAAAAATAATCTTATGAAAAAAATTGAAATCGGTTCTGAAATACCTGGATTTACTCTGCCAGATCAGGATGGTAAAGTATTCAACATTAAAGATTTTATCGGTAAGAAAAATCTTGTCATCTATTTTTACCCTAAAGATGATACCCCGGGCTGCACAAAAGAAGCTTGTTATTTTCGCGACCAGTATGACGTTTTCAAAGAAGCGGATGCCATGATAATAGGCATCAGTTCTCAATCAGTTGAAAGCCATAAAAAGTTTGCCGAGAAATATAATCTTGATTTCACATTGATCAGTGATGAAAACAATACGGTAAGGAAAATGTTTGGTGCTTTTTCATTAGGGATTTTGCCGGGACGTGTAACATATATTATTGATAAAAAAGGTATAGTTAAATATGTTTTTAATTCACAGACAGAAGCTACAAAACATGTTGATGAAGCTTTAAGAATACTGAAGGAAATGAAATAATACAAAATTTAGTTTTATTTATAAATTTAATGATATGTCAAAGCAGGAAATAGCTGAAAAAATAATAGGAAATATCAGCGATAAATTAGGCATCCCTAAAACAGATATATCTTTTGAATCACCATTTAATAGTTTCGGGGTTGATTCTCTTGACAGCGTTGAAATTATCGTTGATATGGAAAGTGAATTCAAAATTAGAGTACCCGACAATAAACTTTTAAAGCTGCAATCGGTTCAATCTATTGTTGACTATGTTGATGATTCTTTAAATAAAAAGTTCAGGAAAAAAGCATAAAAATTATTTGAAAGATGAAAAAGGAACAGATTAAAATTAACGCCGAAAAAATATGGAAACGGCTTGAAAGTAACTTAACTGATACCAACATCAACAAACTAAAAAGAGACTGCAAACTGACCTTGATTGAATTGAGCATTGCCCTAGGCTGGTTAGCAAAAGAAGAGAAAATAACTTTTGTTAATTATGACAACAAAGCTATATACGTTTTTCCAAAAGAATAAAAATTTATTTTAATTTCTCAGGAAAATAGGAATTTGTAATTTTTTTTGATTTCTGATGAAAAAAATAATATTTGGTTTTTAAATAAAATAAATAAACTTATGAAAACATCATTATTGATTCTGGTAATTTCATTATTGTCATTCCATGCAAGTTATTCACAGAGCAACGACTCTATCAACGGCAGGCCGCTGATTTCAGGTACAGCGCCATCGTTCAAGGCGGTTTCAACTTTAGGAGATATTAATTTCCCGGATGATTATTTTGGGAAATGGAAGATCATTTTCAGCCATCCCGCTGATTTCACTCCGGTATGCACATCCGAGATGCTTGCATTAGCAGATTATCAAAACGATTTCAAAGACCTGAATACTGCTTTAATTGTCCTGTCTACCGACGGGCTTAACAGCCATATTGAATGGGTAAAATCAATGGATACAATTTCAGGCAAGATGGCATCGCCCATTAAAATAAATTTCCCTATAGTTACTGATGCCGACCTGAAAATATCAAAGCAATACGGGATAGTGCAAACCGATTTGAAAGGGAAGAGAGATATACGGGGCGTTTTTATTATTGACCCTGATAACAAGATACGTGCATTTTTCTATTATCCTGTTGCAGTGGGAAGAAATGTGGAAGAGATAAAACGTACATTAATTGCCCTGCAAACCGAAGATAAGAATAATGTGCTTATTCCTGCAAACTGGGAACCCGGCAATGATGTGCTTATACCAAGTCCGAAAACAA
>JBEKEO010000095.1:0-13954 GCA_050013795.1 Bacteroidales bacterium | reverse complement strand
ATTTTATTATTCTTTCTGTTTCGATTACTTCAATAATTATTCTTTCGGCTAAGATAATAAAATCGCACTTTTCCCCTGATAGTAAGATAACAAAATTGAAGCTTTTATCATTTCTTATCTTCCTCCCGATATTGCCTAATATTTATACAGAGCTTCATTTAGGAAACATCAATTCCGTACTTCTGTTAATTTTTATTATTGCCTTGCTTTATTTATTGAAAGGAAAAGATTTTAAAGCCAGCTTATTGTTTGCTTTAGGGATTTTGATAAAACCTCATTTTCTCATTTTCCTTCCATTACTATTATTCAGGAAAAAGTTTAAATGTGTAATTTATACCGTAACCGGAATATTTGTTGGCATTATGCTACCGGCTCTTTACACAGGTATGAACTACAATGTTGAACTTCATAAGCAATGGCTCAGGACAATGCTTGTTCACAACGATTCTCTTATTAGTGGACAATACACTGTATATTCATGGATATACAGATGTGCAGGACATTTCTTTTTTTTAGACACTTTGCATTATGATAAGGTATTTGGAATAGTAATCATAACTGTTATAGCGGTAGCAATTTTATTGTTGCTGATTTTCAATTTTAAAAAGGAAACCTCTATTAATTCATCGCAAAGTATAAGAGAAAATAATTTTGTCTTCGAGTATTTTATTCTGCTTTCTCTTGTTCCTAATATTACTGTTACTGATTCCGAACATTTCCTTTTATCAATTCCTTTAATCACCTTTATTATTAATTCTCTTTTTGAGAACAGGGTAAGCATCATTTATAAAATTATTGCTATTACCTGTTTAGTAATGTTTGGGATGAATATGAGAGATATTGTTGGGAGGGATATTTCTTTAATGCTTTCCGATTATGGTATTCTGGGACTCGCAAATTTTTTGATAATAATATTCTGTGTTGTTATACATTTAAAACAAATTCATCAGAAAACAATAATTTAACGACCTCTTTTTAGAAATAACACTAAATAAAGCAAAAACCTTGCATTTTTCTATTTTGTGTTAACGTGAAATGATTTTACGCTTAAGTTGTGTGACGTTGCGACGTCCTTACGTGATGAAGCGTTTAAGTTATGTAACATAACACTTACGTTAAGTGATAAACCGACATCGTTAAGCAACGTAGCGCTTTCACTTTGCAATGAAAAAGCATCAGTAATTAACCAAAATCTTTAATTTCATGATAAAACGCTCTCATTTTGTGAAGAAACGCTTTCGTTAAGCAAACACAGGCTTGCAAAAAATGATTTTACACTTGCGTTGTGTTACACAATGACGTCGCTTCGTCGCGTAACGAAATCGTTACGTAGCATAACGACGTCGCAACGTCATTTAACGCTTTCGTTAAATCGCAAACCGACACTGCAAAGTAACAAAGCGAAACCGTAACGTAGCAAAGCGAAAGCGATACAACTCACAATTTAACCGTTAAGCGGCACAGTGAAACACCTTCGTCATACACTGAAAACGTTTTTATATAAAATTTAGTCCTTGTTTAACTTAATACTTTATATATTCTGGCAAAAATTAAAAGAATAATATTTCATTTTTGTATTAAAAAAAATATATATTTGCAGCAATAAAAAACACATTATTAACTAAAACTTAAAAAAAAATTATGAAAAAAATTACATTTTTAGTAGCTGTTCTAATGCTTACAGTAAGTATGGCTTTTAGCCAAATTAATTCAATGCATTTTACAAAAGCTAAAGCAATTTCTGCACAAACTGCATTAATGAAATTGAATAATGGTGTTAAAACAACAGTTTGTGATACTACATTGCCAGTTTCTTTTACAACTGGAAGTTGTTTGGACAGTATTACATGCTTTTATACTTGTAAAACCTGTACAACTCCTGACAGCGGTTTTGTAACTGGAAATAATTATTATGGATTTACGGCTATAGCAGAAAATTATAAAGGCGTAGCTACTGGTACAGTATCAGATGTTATTGTATTTTATTCATATGCAACAATTAGTGGAACTGGTAATACCTCTGCTTCAATATATGCTATAACAGGTGGCCACGCTAACGGAACAGATGGCTTACCCACGGGAACAGCTTTAGGAACCAGTGCAGTAATAACATTGGCAAATATTGATACTACAAACTTTGGATTTAATTTTAGCAATGATTACCATTTTTCAACTCCGGTTTCCGCTGCAAGTAAATTTGCGGTAGCAATAAACCTTCCCACTTGGGTTCATTCAACTTGCGTAGTTGGAATATGGGATGAAGGAACAGGTGCGCCTAATAGCTGTGCTACACTTGATACTGCCGGTACTTTTAAATACAGCACTTGGCGTGATTATTCAAGTACTACCAATGGATTTGGTTTATATGTTGATCCAGCCATTTTCCCAGTTATTTGCGTAACTGCTGTTGGTGTTGAAAATTATACACCTAATGATGTAATAAATTTGTATCCTAATCCATCAAATAGTGAAGTAAATATTTTTTCAAGCAATAACATGGAAAATATTCAAATTGTTAATGCAATTGGACAAACTGTTTATAATAATAAAGTTGGAGCAAATTATACTAAAATAAATACATCTGATTTTAATTCCGGTGTTTATTTTGTAAGAATTAAATGCAAAAATGGAATTACTACAAAATCCTTACAAGTTGTAAGATAAAAAAATATTTTTTTTAATAAAAAAGAGGAACAATATTGTTCCTCTTTTTTATTTCAATTAATATATTAAAAAAATAGTTTTTCATTATGATTCGCATAGGACTTTTGTCGGATACACATAACTATCTTCATCCACGCATTATAGAATTTCTTGGCAAAACCGATGAAATATGGCATGCAGGCGATATGGGTTCTGTTTCAATTGCAAATGAACTTTCTGAAATAAAACCATTTAAGGGAGTATATGGTAATATAGACGGTCAAGATGTGAGGACAGTTTATCCTAAAGAGTTAAGGTTTCAATGTGAAAGTGTGGATACATGGATTACTCATATTGGAGGATACCCCGGAAGATATAGCTCCGAAGTAAAAGACAGAATAAAAGTCAATCCGCCAAAACTATTTATTTGCGGACACTCTCACATCCTTAAGGTTATTTACGATAAAAAATTGAATTTGCTTCATATCAATCCAGGTGCTGCTGGAAAGTATGGACTACATCATGTTATCACTGCAATAAGATTTACAATAAATGGTAGCGATATAAAGGACCTTGAAATACTTGAGATTAAAAGATGAATAACATTATGATCATGCATTATAATAAGAAAAGAAGGCTGCTTAATATTGCAGCCTTCTTTTCTTATCTCTTTATTTTTTTAAACTTCTAAAAGATATGCATTCTTAGAGTGATCTGGCTGGGATTCGAACCCAGGACCCCATCCTTAAAAGGGATGTGCTCTACCTGCTGAGCTACCAAATCATCAACTTTTTAGAGGGTGCAAAGATAGAGGCATTATTTGAAATTCCAAAAATAATTTAGCCTCCCAAAAGTAAGAATGTAATAAACAGTTTATTATGTATACTATTTAAACGCTTAACAAATGATTTTTAAGTAATATCTATATTTGCAAAATCTGTAAGAAAACGTTTACATTATTTCAATAATCCAAATTTTAAGCTTATTATTGCGTTGAAAATTTATATTGATGAAAGATAAAGTTGTAATTATAACAGGTGCAAGTTCAGGAATAGGAAAATCACTAAGCGAGATGCTTGGCAGACAAGAGGCAAAGGTGGTAATAGCTGCAAGGAATCCTGATAAATTGAGTCAACTTGAACAGGCGTTGAGAAAGAAGAATTATGATGTTTTAGCTGTACAAACTGATGTTAGTATAGAAGAAGATTGTAAAAAACTTATTGCCGAAACCATAAAAAAATTTGGTTCAATTGATATTCTTATTAATAATGCCGGCATTTCCATGCGCGCCATTTTTGAGGATGTGAATTTAAAAGTTATAAAACAGCTGATGGATACTAATTTCTGGGGAACAGTTTATTGTACGAAGTATGCTTTGCCTTATTTATTGAAGAACAAAGGAAGTGTGGTTGGTGTTTCTTCTGTTGCCGGCTATAAAGGACTTCCGGGAAGAACAGGGTATTCCGCTTCAAAGTTTGCCATGCAGGGTTTTCTTGAAACATTAAGGATTGAGAACATGAAGAAAGGATTACATGTGCTTATTGCCTGTCCTGGCTTTACTGCATCAAATATTCGCAATACAGCATTGGCAAAAGATGGCAGTATGCAAGGAGAATCTCCGCTTGATGAAGAAAAATTAATGACTTCTGAAACTGTTGCAAAATACATTATTGATGCTATTGAAAAACGTAAACATAGAATTGTCCTCACAACACAGGGAAAACTAATAGTGTTGCTCAATAAGTTTTTCCCAAAGTTTATGGATAAAATGGTATACAACCATATGGCAAAAGAACCAGACTCACCTTTCAAATAAATTAATTAAACCAATGGAAAACAAAATAGAAATAAAAATTAAAGAAGGTCTGAACGAACTAAAGTTTGGCTTTACAATGGATGAAGTTAAAAAGATTCTGGGCAATCCCGATGAAACAGAAATTGACGAGGATGCTGATAATAAAACAGAGATATGGTACTACTGGGGTCATGGAATAACCGTATTCTTTGATTACTCTGATGAAAAAAGGTGTACTTGCCTTGAAACAGAAAATATTGATGCTGCATTGCTGGGCAAGGCCGTATCTGAACTCAAAGAGGCTGATATAAAAGAACTTTTCTCACAGAAGGGTTATAAAGATTTTGAAACTGAAGATGAAGCATGGGGCGAAAGAAGAATTAGTATTAATGACGCTGTTATCGATATTTATTTTAATGAAGGAGAAGTCGTTTCTGTTAACTGGGGCGTTGATTATAACGATGAAGAGAAACCTCTTTGGCCGTGATTTTTATAAATATTGAACGAAGAAGTTCATTTCATTATTGAAATATAAATGTTTCTAAAGTGTAAATAATAATGTATCCAACTATTTCAGACCTGATAAAAGATATTTTTGGTGTAAATATTCCTTTGCCGATTCAGAGTTTTGGTTTTTTTATGGCTATTGCTTTTATAGTAGCAGCATGGTTAGTTATGAGGGAATTGAAACGGAAAGAAAGTAATGCAATCCTTTCAATACAAAAACGAAAAGTATTGGTTGGAAAGCCTGCAACTGCACAGGAATTGGTAATTATTGCAATTGTCGGGTTTATTATAGGGTATAAGTTATTGGGAATGATAATTCATTACAGCAGTTTTGTCGAGAACCCGCAAACATTTGTCTTTTCTTCCGTAGGAAACATTATTGGAGGAATAATTGGCGCTGCCATTGCTGCATATTTTCGGTATTGGGAAAAGAATAAACATAAGCTTGAAACTCCTAAATGGGAAGAAATTGATTTGCATCCGTATGAGCTAACGGGCAATATCATTATGCTTGGTGCTTTGTTTGGTGTTATAGGCGCTAAGGTTTTCGATTGTCTTGAAAATATTGACAGCTTTATCAGTGACCCTCTTGGTTCTTTGTTTTCTTTAAGCGGGCTTACATTCTATGGAGGGTTAATTTTTGCCGCTATTTCTATAATATGGTATGCAAAGAAAAACAACATTCCTCCGCTGGTAATATGCGATGTGGCTGCTCCTGCCATTATGATCGCTTATGCTATTGGGCGTATTGGTTGCCAGACCGCTGGCGATGGCGACTGGGGTATAGTAAATACTCTTGCAAAACCTCATTGGCTAAGCTTTATGCCAAACTGGGTATGGGCTTTCAATTATCCTCATAATGTAATTAACGAAGGTGTCGCCATTCCCGGTTGTGTAGGTAGGCATTGCTTTATGCTTAATCCGCCGGTGTTCCCGACTCCTTTCTACGAAACCATTATGTGTGCTATATTGTTTATAGCTTTATGGGCAATAAGAAAAAGGATCAAAACTACAGGAATGTTATTTGCCATTTTCCTTATTATGAATGGCGTTGAACGTTTCTTTATTGAAAAGATAAGAGTGAATATTAAGTACCATATTTTCGGGTATAATATTACACAGGCAGAAATTATTTCAACCCTCTTGTTCTTTGCCGGGATACTGCTGCTTATTTATTTATTACGAAAGAAAAACAAAATACCTATTGCAACGACTTAATTGTTGTTTTATATGGATTATCAAAAGATATGTGAAGAGGTTTGCTCGCTCGCCAGAAGTATTGGTTCTTTCCTGAAAAGCGAGATTAGTAAGGTGAAAAATGATGACATTGAATCTAAAGGTTTGCACGATTATGTAACCTATGTTGACAAGGCCTCCGAAAAGAAGATCATTGAACGCTTATCCGAAATTCTTCCAGAAGCAGGATATTTTGTTGAAGAAAAAACCATAACCAAACATAGCGACGATTACAATTGGATTGTTGACCCGCTTGATGGTACCACTAATTATATTCATGGAGTGCCTTGCTATTCTGTAAGCATAGCCTTAATGAAAAAGGATAAAGTGGTTGTAGGTGTTGTTTATGAAGTTAATCTTGATGAATGCTTTTATGCATGGCAGGGCAACCCGGCATACATTAATAGTAAAGAGATACATGTTTCTTCCATCCCGAAAGTAACAGATGCATTGCTTGCTACAGGTTTTCCATATTACGATTATTCCGCCTTGGGAAAATACATGATATTGTTTACTTACTTCCTTCAAAATTCCAGTGGCATTCGCCGTCTTGGTTCTGCTGCTGTTGACCTTGCCTATGTTGCTTGCGGACGTTTTGAAGGTTTCTTTGAATACGGATTGAATCCATGGGATGTTGCTGCAGGAGCTTTTATTGTGCAGCAAGCAGGAGGGAAGGTGTACGATTTTAAAGGCGGTAAAGATTACATTTACGGCAAGGAAATAGTTGCTTCCAACAGCCATATAGCCGACGAGCTTATTAGTATTATTAAATCTGCTTACGCAGAGTGATAGTTACATATTTTTTCCCTGCTTTGATTTTTGGCAAAGACATCTTCTTATTAAGATATACTAATAAGAAGAATCCCTTGCAAAGAATAAATTATTCTAATAAGTAATGCTATAATATTTAATTTAGCAGCCATAAATGATAGTCGGGTGTGATACAGTTTGGTGAAAAAAGAAACATGTAATAAATTATGGTTGGGATCACTTCAAAAAACGGTTATACCGAAATATTGAATGGCATCAAGATTAAAACTCTTTGCTATGGTGAAAATATGTGCATGGTTGAGTTTATACTCGATAAAGGGTCAATGCTTCCCGAACATTCTCATCAAAATGAACAAACAGGCTACCTTGTCAAAGGAAAAATCAGACTATTTATTAATGGCAACTCTAAAGAGTTTGTTCCCGGAGATAGTTGGAATATAAAAATGAATGCTAAGCATAAAGCAGAAATAATTGAAGAATCAATTGCAATAGAAGTATTTTATCCTGTGAGGGAAGATTACTTAAAATACATATATAAAAAAGATATAATACTGTGAATAAAGACTATATTAATAGAATACAGGGCTTATCGAGCATGATTGGCAATACGCCTTTGCTGGAAATAGAATTTGAATACAAGGGCGAAAAAAGAAAGATATATGCAAAAGCTGAAAACCTTAACATGACAGGCAGCATAAAGGACAGGATGGCTTTTCATATATTGATTAAAGCAATTGAAAAGAACCAGCTTAAACTCGGAAAGCCTATAATTGAAGCTACCAGCGGAAATACTGGCATATCAATATCGGCAATAGGAAGGGCGCTCGGGCATCCTGTTACTATTTTCATGCCCGACTGGATGAGTAAGGAAAGGATAAACCTGATAAAGGGTTTTGGCGCTGATATTATTCTGGTGAGCAAAGAAGAAGGCGGATTTCTTGGAAGCATCGATAAAGCCAATAAACTTGCCGCATCAATTGAAGGTTCGTTTTTGCCTTGCCAGTTCTCCAATACCGACAATGTTGAAGCGCATTATTTAACTACAGGTCCCGAAATATGGTGGCAGCTTAAAATTAGAAACCTGAAGCCCGATGCTTTTGTTGCGGGTGTCGGAACAGGCGGTACGGTTATGGGAGTAGGACGTTATCTGAAAGAGCAAGATGCAAAGATCAAAGCTCATCCGTTAGAGCCTTCTAATTCTCCTACTATGTCAACAGGCTATAGAGTAGGAAAACACAGGATACAGGGAATATCTGATGAGTTTATACCGCAAGTGGTGGAACTGGATAAAATTGATTCCATCGTTAGTGTTGATGACGGCGATGCTATCATCATGGCGCAAATGCTTTCCGGCATGGGACTTGGAGTAGGTATATCTTCGGGCGCTAATTTCCTTGGCGCATTAAAAATTCAGAACAAGCTTGGCAAAGATGCAGTTGTGGTAACTGTTTTCGCCGATGATAATAAAAAATATCTTAGTACCGACCTTTTAAAGAAAGAACCCGTTAAGGAAGATTTTCTTTCCACTAATATAAAATTATTAAAGTTCTGTTCTTTTAAAAGGGTTTGCTATTTATGCTGTAACCCTGCAGATTGTGTGGAATCAAAATATAATTTTGAATGCTATCCTAATTCTCCTGTTTGCCCAAGAGGACTGAAGGTTAAATAAAACAGTAAATATCAGGAAGGGGAATGAACAAGTTTTCCTCCTATTATTCGTAACATTTTATTGATAGCCGAATTCCAAAGCATTTCCGCTTCTTTCATGTTTTCTTCAAAAGCAAAATCAGTAATTACCAGGGTATTTTCACTCATAATTGAATTAGTGTCAATTTTGAATTCAAAATAGTTATCAAACTCCTCATCAAGCCATTTAAAGCGGATGGATTCATTTTCTTTCTTTGCTGATAAAGTTGCTTTCTGTTCAGTATCTCCCCAGTAAAAATGGAAAACATCATCTTTTAGTTCAACCTTGTCGGCAAACCATTCTGATAAACCCTGTTCAGTGCTTAAATAATGATAAAGCAGCTTAACCGATGCGATAAAAATATATTCCAGTGTATATTTTTTAGGACAATGTGACTTCATATATAAGGTAAAATTTAATACTTTAGCGCAAATTTTTAATATTTATTGTGCAAGATAGCATAAAAATCTTTAATAAGCAAATTTATTTTTAATGGCATTAATTCATTCATTAGAGAAAAGCGGGAATACATTGTTCCGTAACAGGGGACAGATGCCCGTTATTCTTTTTATAATTGCTATTCCCATTATCTATTTTACTGATTATTCCTTCATTACAAATACTTTGGCTATAGCATTAAGCATTACTGCCATCGTGATTAGTTTAATTGGTTTCTTGATTCGTGCATATTCAATAGCTACTACTCCTAAAGGAACTTCAGGCAGGAATACCAATGAGCAGGTAGCTGAATCGCTTAATACATCAGGGATTTATTCAATGCTCAGGCATCCTTTGTATCTGGGGAATTACCTGATGTGGATAGGAATAGTGATTTTTACATTTAATATTTATTTCTTTTTTATTGTTTCATTGATCTTCTGGTTGTATTATGAACGCATCATGTTTGCTGAAGAACGTTTTCTTGAAAAAAAATTCGGTAACGATTATCTGGAATGGTCGAAAACGGTTCCTGCTTTTATTCCTTCATTTAAGCATTTCAAAAAGAATGAAATTCCTTTTTCATTTAAAAGTGTTTTACGAAGGGAGTATTCAGGCGTACTTGCAACTGCTTTTGGCTTTGCTTTTATTGATTTACTGAGGATATATTTTATCGAGAAAAAAATAGAATGGCAAAGGGTTTCTGTATATGCCGTTATCGCTGCTTTCATCTTGGTTATCATTTTACGAACTATTAAACATACCGGTCTGCTTAACGAAGAAGGCCGTTCATAAATTCTTTCCCCGTTGAAAAAAGCTAATTTCAGAATAATTTCATTTGCATTGCTCTCCATGCTTTTCTGGAGCTGTTCCTTTATATGGGTGAAGATAGTGTATGCCCATCATTACCGCCCCATCATGACAATATTTCTAAGGCTTGTTATTTCTTCCATTATTTTGACTGTTGCAATAAAGCTGATGAAGAAAGGGCAGAAGATTGATAAGAAAGATTATAGAAAATTTCTTCTCCTTGCATTAACACAGCCATTTTGTTACTTTATTGGCGAGAGTTTCTGCTTATGGTGTTCAACCAGGATTTTACCTTTGACGCTTCTCCTCTTGGAATCAGTTTGGAGTTTTTAGCTGTTGCATCTGCCATTGCTTATGCAATAGTTGTAAAGAAGCTTACAGGTAAATATTCTACATTTACCATTATTAAAATACAGAATATACTGGGTGCAATTTATTTCATGCCTTTGTTCTTTATTTTCGATTTTAATTACTTTATTACAATTAAACCCGATACCGACCTTATAGTTTCCATGTTGATGCTCGCTGTTTTCGCTTCTTCAGGTGCTTACCTGCTGTATATTCCAGTAGTGAAGGAGCTAGGGATCAATAAAGCAAATATGTTTACGAATTTCATTCCTGTATTTACAGCAATTTTATCTTTTTTTATTTTGTCGGAAACATTTAATTTTAACAAAATTATCGGTATAGTGCTTGTTGTTGCGGGAGTTTCTTTATCGCAGATATATAAAATGATTAATAAAATAGTTTAAAACAAAATACATATGAAAGTCATAGTTTTAGGTGCAGGGCTTGTTGGAGGCCCGATGGCAATTGATCTTGCCAAGGAAAAAAGTTTCCAGGTAACAGTTGCAGATGTTAATGCTGCAAACCTTGAAAAGATAAAAGTACAGGGTGTTCAGAAAATGCAGAAAGATTTATCTGACCCTTTAACGGTAAAGAACCTTGTTAAGGATTATGATATGGTGCTTAATGCTGTTCCCGGTTTCATGGGGTTCCAGACATTGAAAGCCATTATCGAAGCCAAGAAGAATGCTGTAGATATTGCCTTCTTCCCTGAAAATGTTCTGAACCTTGATGGGTTAGCAAAAGAAAACGGTGTAACAGTAGTAAGCGATTTTGGCGTGGCTCCCGGCATGAGTAATGTTCTGATAGGTTATGTCGACCATTTGCTGGATGAAACTACAAATGCAACGATATATGTAGGCGGACTTCCACGCGTGCGCGAATGGCCTTATGAATACAAAGCTGTGTTTTCACCTGTTGATGTAATTGAAGAATATACCCGTCCTGCACGTTATGTTGAAAACGGGCATCTTATAACAAGGGAAGCTTTATCTGATCCTGAATTTCATTTCTTCCCCGGTGTAGGAACATTGCAGTCATTCAACAGCGATGGTTTACGTTCACTTGCAGAAACAATTAAATGCCCGAATATGAAAGAGAAAACATTGCGTTATCCCGGTCATATTGATATAATGGCAATATTGCGCGAAACAGGTTTCTTCAGCAAAGATGAAATTGAAATAAAAGGAACCAAAATACGTCCGCTTGATTTTACAGCCAAATTATTATTCCCGAAATGGAAACTGAAAGAAGGCGAAGAAGACATTACCGTTATGCGCGTTACCATTGAAGGTAAGAAAGGCGGTAAAATGCTTCGCTATGATTACGACCTGTTCGATACTTACGACCCCATTACTAAAACTCACTCTATGGCAAGAACAACAGGCTATACAGCTACTGTTGGACTAAGAATGATTGCCGAAGGCATATACAACAGGAAAGGTGTTTCTGTGCCTGAATTTGTAGGGCAGCAGCCTGAATGCGTTAAATATCTGCTTAAAGGTTTAGCTGAAAGAGGAATTGTTTACAAAGAGAAGATTGTAGAAATATAGTAGGTAGTAGTATAATAATCCCTTTTCTTCCCCCATTTTACCCTGTTTTTATAAGTTCCAAGTCTCAAGCTCCAAATTCCAAGCCCCAAATCACATGAAAATACTCTTTGATTTTGGGGCTTGGAGCTTTGATTTTGGTTCTTTTTACTTTTTTTGCCTCATTTTCCCCAAATATTGGGCAAATTGCACCAAATATTGTAACACTTGCACAAAGTATTACAATACTTGCACAAAGTATTACAATACTTGCACAAAGTATTACAATACATGCACAAAGTATTACAATACATGCAGAGAGTATTACAATACATGCACAAAGTATTACAATACTTGCACAAAGTATTACAATACATGCAGAGAGTATTACAATACATGCACAAAGTATTACAATACTTGCACAAAGTATTACAATACTTGCACAAAGTATTACAATACTTGCACAAAGTATTATAATAGTTGCAGAGAGTGTTACAATACTTGCACAAACTATTACTGTTTTGGATGCAACTTTCTATAAAATTGAAGCTAAAATTGCTTTAAGTGTCTGAAATACAAGGAGTGGATAAAGTATTTTAACTCTAGGCACTCCCTGCCTCGCTAGCCTCAAGGATAAGCGGGCGGCAAGGCGGGCAAACTCTAGCGCACTCTAAATACTTTTTTATAGAATAAGCAGGTAATTCTTAAATCACCTTAAAAACGGAAGTATTCACCCAGCCCACGCTGCCATTGGCAAGCTTTATTTCGCTCCATTCGCCAACATTGTCAATAACCCTTACTTTGGTGCCATCGTGCATTACAAACAGGTCGGTGCTGTTGGCATCGGGCGAACTTTTAGCGGTTACCGAAGGTGAAAAGATAATGGCTTCGGTGGTATTATTAATAGAAGAATATTGGGATTGTGCAAAAACAAAACAAACAATGGAACAGAACAGCATTACAGCCGAACACCAGAAAGCGAACTTCCTTAACCTGAGCGAACGTGAGAACAGGTAAAGCGAAAGTATGCCAAGGAACAACACAAAAAGTATAATGCCTATTATTGCCCATGTGTTGAACGGGAAAATATTGGCTGCCTGCTTATACCAGCGCAGCACAAAGAAATCGGGTATGGCTTCAATCTTGTCGGTTATCTTGTTGTTGGCCACTTTCAGGTTAAAATTGATGTCCTCATCGCCGGGCGACAGCTTCTTTGCCTTTTCTAAATAAAGTATAGCTGAAGGATAATCGTTCAGTTTGTAATACGTATTGCCAATGTTGTAATAAAGCGCTGCCGCTTCGTTATTGCTCTTCACTACCTTCAGGTAACAATCAAGCGCCTCCTGGTAAAATTTGCCGGTATAAGCCTTATTGCCTTTCTCAATAAGCGAAGCATTATCTTCAGCAAACATTGCCGAAGTGACAAGGAGCATTAATATGACAAGCCAGATTCTTTTCATATCATTTCGTAATGTTTTAACCGCAAAGGTCGCAAAGCTGTGTGCAAAGTTCACAAAGAGATTCTCTTCTTTGCGCTCGGAGTTTATCCTGACGAAGGAAGGACGTATATTTTCTTTGTGTTCTTTGCGGTTAAATATTAACATTATCGTAATTCCTTCTCCATTTTAGTGATGATATCAATGGCTTCGTTATAAATAGTATCCAATGTAACCGAACTGTCGGCAGGGGCGAAGCGAGCATATTCGCAATTGTTCAGCGTGCTGATGAACTGAGTTGCAATGTCTTCGTGCACGTTCTTCTCAACAAATTTATCATTGACAGTTTCCTTCGAAAGCTCTGCAATGGGAATGCTCAGCTTATCGCTCAGGTAACCCCATAATGCTTTGAAAACTTCATCGAGGAAAGGCTCTTTCTTGTTCTCTTTCAGGAAAACGCTTGCAGTCTTAAGTCGTTTGCGTGCCACTCCTGTTGCTTTCTTATTTCGCATTAGGGCGATGTTGCTGTTCTCTTTCAGTTTCTTCCTGTAAATAACAACGAACAGAATAAACAGTATAACGGGTACTAGAAGGAGAAGGAAGAACAGGGGAGAGCCATAAAAGAACGAACCAACCTCTGTCAGCATGATAGTATTGTTCTTTATATAGCGTATATCGCTGTTCAGGTATTTGATGTCTTCTTTGTTGGTGCTGGTAACAGTAGTAGTATTATCGCCATTGCCTTTTTCAACCTTCA
>JBEKEO010000094.1:0-11609 GCA_050013795.1 Bacteroidales bacterium | reverse complement strand
GCCTTTACGCTGGTGAATATGGACGTGAACAAGCTTGATTATTCGAAGCTGAAGGATTTCAAGCTTATCCTGTTGAATGAAGTGAAAGATGTCTCGAGCGGACTTGCGCAGGAGTTGCAGCAGTACGTGAAGAACGGGGGCAGCCTGCTGGTCTTCCCATCAAGCGATATAGATTTGGACAGTTATCGTTCATTTCTTTCGCAGCTTGGTGCGGATTACTATGTTGCCAAAGACACAGCGAAAACAAAGGTCAGCGCTATTAATGTTGACCATGAAATATACCGTGATGTCTTCGACAAGATACCTGAAAACATTGACCTTCCCATAGTGAAGCTTCATTATAAGTTCAACACAGGAACACTGTCATCGGATGAATACCTGATGAAGCTGCAGAACGGCGAAAGCTTCATGCTGTCGGAGAAAGCAGGCAAGGGAAAACTTTACCTTTCGTCGGTTTCGCTTAACGCAACGGCAGGGAACTTTGCCAAACATGCCATTTTTGTTCCCACTTTGTATAATATTGCTTTGTACAGCGAGCCGGTGGGGAGGCTTTCATATACTATCGGCAGCGACGAGCCCATAGAGGTGAAAGCAGTGAAACTGAACGGCGACATGACATTTAAAATAGCGAACAAAAAGAAGAACTTTGAGATCATTCCTGAACACAGGCAGATAGATATGCAGATGTTTATTTATCCACATTATCAGGTAAAAGACGCGGGCAACTATGCCCTGATGAATGGCGAAGATACGGTTACCTGCCTGTCGTTTAACTACAGCCGCAGCCAGTCGGAGATGAAGTTTTACTCCATTGACGAGCTGACTAACTTAATAAAGGCTAAGGATTTGAAACGTTTCAGCGTGCTCGACCTGAAGAACAAGCCGCTAACCAAAGTGCTGGATGAGATGAGCCAGGGAATACGGCTGTGGAAGCTGTTTATTGTTTTGGCATTGCTGTTCCTGCTGGCGGAAGCGGCGCTGCTGAGGTGGCTGAGGAACTGAATAGGGGTTTAAAAGTTTTATTGTTTCTTAGCGGCTTAGCGTGAAAAATAACAGAAAAGTTTCACGCAAAGAACGCAAAGGTTGTCGCAAAGTCCGCAAAGTTTGCCTACTGCTCTTTTAAGTTCCAAATCTCAAATTCCAAATTCCAAGACACAAGGAAATCCCTTTGAATTTGTGGCTTGAAGCTTGGGACTTGGTTATTCTTTTATAAACTTCTCCACACTCACTCCCTCATTCGTTTTCACCTCCACCACGTACACGCCGCTTGGGAAAGAGGAGCTATTGCTTAGGTCAACGTTAATTGGTGAACGGTAATCAGTTATCGGTAATCGGTAAACTTCTTCTCCAAGTACATTATATATAGCTATACTTGAGATTTGGGATTTGGGGCTTGAGACTTGGAATTTCCCATTATTGGGCGAAGGGAAAACCGAAATTGCCGGTAACTGGCTGTGTGGGGCAATACCCATGCCATAAGTGGAAATAAAATTTCCAAACGCAGCCGGTTGAGTACCTATAGCAATTGTATCTATAACATTATTTGTAGCAGTGTTTATTACATTTAATGTATTGGAACTGAAATTTGCAACATATACTTTGCTTCCGTCGGGGGTAATTGATATACCAACAGGATTTGAACCAACTGTAATTGTAGCCGAAACTGCATTTGTAGAGGTGTTAATTACACTTACTGTATTTGAATTCTCATTTGAAACATATACTATACTTCCATCAGGACTCACAGATACACCATAAGGACAAGGTCCAACTGAGATTGTTGCAGAAACAGTGTTATTAGAGCTGTTTATTACACTTACTGTGTTATTGCCTGCATTCGCAACATATACTTTACTTCCATCAGGGCTTTCAGATACACCATAGGGTCCAGTGCCTACAGTAATTGTATCCATAACAATATTCGTAGCGCTGTTTATTACCATCACAGTATTAGAATTATTATTTGCGACATATACTTTACTCCCATCTGGGCTTACAGTCAGACTTGAAGGCCATTTACCAACATTAATTGTTGTCGAAACGTTATTAGTAACACTGTTGATTACGCTTACCGAATTAGAATTTATATTTGCAACATATACATTACTTCCATCTGGGCTTACGGATACACACCAAGGACGAGAGCCAACCGTAATTGTAGCCGTAACAGAATCAGTAGCAGTGCTTATTACACTTACTGTACCATCATGAATATTTGTAATGTAAACTTTGCTTCCATCAGGGCTCACGGATACACCCCATGGATCAATGCCAACTGAAATTGTATCTGTCACAGTATTGGTAGCAACATTAATAACTGATACGGTATTACTACCGGAATTGGTTATATACGCAGTTTGAGCGTGTGTACTAAAGCCGATAATGGCAAGGATGGTGATAATGATTAATTTTTTCATGCCATGTTCACTTCTTTTTAACTGTTTACATACAAAACTACAAAAATTTCATTCATTTGGCGAAGCAAGACTTAAATATTACAATGTATGCTGTTAATTTTCTAATACGAGAAGTTAACTTTCCAGCCTGAGAAGTATACTTCACGACCTGATAAGCTCACTCCACAACTTGTTAAGGTGACTCCACAACTTGTTAAGGTGACTCCACAACTTGTTAAGGTGACTCCACGACTTGTTAAGGTAACTCCATAACTTGTTAAGATAACTCCACGACTTGTTAAGATAACTCCACGACTTGTTAAGATAACTCCACAACTTGTTAAGGTCACTCCACGACTTGTTAAGGTCACTCCACGACTTGTTAAGGTCACTCCACGACTTGTTAAGGTAACTCCATAACTTGTTAAGGTCACTCCATGACTTGTTAAGTGTGCTTCCCGCTAATAAAATTATGCTAATCAGCATAATAACACTGTTTTTTGAGATAATAATTAGCCTTTTTCTTATGTGAAGCTATGGTTTCAGGCTGGTTGGTCAACCTCTTATTACTTTTCCACTTCCCAAACCTCCGCCCATGCCTTGCGAAGTTCGAAACGCTTCAGCAGGTGAAGCTTTGCAATAACCATTACCCGTTTATAGTCGTCGGCATTTTCAATATTGTAAAAAATGCATAGCTCGGTTTTAGCGTCAAAGCCGGAACTCACATCATTAAACTTATTATCCTCGCTAAGGTAGCCACAATAAGGGTTTGTAAGGTTCCTTGCCATAAGGAAGCTGGTGAATATCTTTTTCTTCTGAAAGTGATTTCCCACGCAATAATTCACCAATTGCTGATGAGTCCGCACATAGTCGGCATAACCAAGGTTATTGTCGCTACTATTGCTTTTAGGAATATGAATGAACAACTGAACAGCGCATACTGCAATGATAAAGGCATAAAGAAAGCCCCAAGTCAAAAGCCTTAAGCCCCAAACCCCAAGTATTTTCTTTGGTATTTGGTATATGGAATTTAGAACTTGAGACTTAGCTGTTCTGTTGGTAAAGTTTTCAAACAGGAAATAAGCAACAATTATCATAAAAGGCGCCATCATGCTCATAGCGTAGCGGTGGCTGAAAAAGTTGAACGAACTTGCCACCAAAAACAAAACGATATAAATGGAGAGTATAAGGATTGGCTTGTTAGCAGGATTCTTCAGATGTTTCCTATTAAAGAAATTCAGGAAAAGGGAAACAATAAGCGCCGAAGTAAGCACGTTTCTTCCCCAGTAAATAAACAGGTATGCTGCATATCCTTGCAGCTTGTCGAAAAAGCCGCTGTCATCATTCGTAATATAATTGATATGTGCGGGGAAGAAATACCAGCCATTCATTTTCTTTTGAATAATTAAGAATATGCCAATCAAAAGCAGGGGAATGATAAGAATTACAGAGCGAAGGATGAAATATTTTAAGGAGATGTATTTTCTTTTCATGAACAGCACTTCAATCAGGAACCACAGCCCAGTTGCTCCCACTGCAACTATTCCGGTTTCTTTAGTGTAGAGGACAATTGTAGCGGAGAGCATATACCACCACCATTTTTCCTTAATGAAAAAGTATATCGTCATCAGCGAGAACAGCGAAACCATCACCTCGGGAAGCACCAGCACTGATTGTGCCTGGAATATGGGCTGAAGTACAAGAAACAAGCAAGCTATAATTCCTGTTTCATTATTAAAAAGATTCTTACAGAAGACAAAAACAAGCACGATAAGCGCAATTGAGATAAACAATGCAAACAAATGGCTTGCTATCAATGACGTTCCGAACACCCTCATCCATAACGCTCCCATAAAGTGAAATAGCAGGGGATGCCCCCTTGAATAGTCAACCGGCAGCGCATCGGGCAGCAGGCTAAGCTTATGGGCTTCCATGATGCGGATAGCAGGACCATAAACCCATGCTTCATCCCAATAGTAAGGCAGTGATAGGTAAGGAATCTTGACAATAATAAATATGACAACCAAAGAAAATAATAATATGTTATAAATATTTCTTTTTAGCATTTATAGAAATGGAATAACAACATTATCAATCAAAGTGCTTTTTTTCGGAATATTGTAAGATATTCGTATAAATATTAATAGTCAAAAATAAATATAATATCCAGAACTGAAAGAAAATATACTTCTGTTAACAAATTGTTCAAACTGTTGCTATTCATTGTTTACTGCAATTTTATTTTTTCCATATATTTGCACGGCTCGTAAAAATGTATATGATCAACTAATTATATTTGACAATAGAGCAATGATAATTTGAACAGATGGCAGATGATGATGAAATAATAAAAGATCAGGAAAACGGCGAAAATGATGAAACCGGTGAATTAAGCGAACTGAAACAAACCTTTCAGCTTTCGGGCATGTATCAGAACTGGTTTCTTGATTATGCTTCTTATACAATTCTAGAACGTGCTGTTCCGGATATGTTCGACGGACTAAAACCTGTTCATCGCCGAATACTTCATGCTATGAAAGAGCTGGATGATGGGCGCTATAACAAAGTTGCCAATATCATCGGTCATACCATGAAATATCATCCTCATGGCGATGCTAGCATAGGTGATGCCTTGGTGCAAATGGGGCAGAAGGATCTTCTTGTTGATTGCCAGGGAAATTGGGGAAATATTTTTACAGGTGATTCTGCTGCAGCACCGCGTTATATAGAAGCACGGCTTTCTAAATTTGCATTGGAAGTCGTATTTAATCCGAAAACAACACGATGGAAAGCTTCTTATGATGGAAGGAATAAAGAACCTATCAACCTTCCTGTAAAGTTTCCGTTGCTTCTTCATCAGGGGGTTGAAGGCATTGCAGTAGGCCTTGCTTCAAAAATACTTCCGCATAATTTTAATGAACTTATTGATGCCTCTATCAATCTTCTCAAAGGACAGGAAACCGATTTGTATCCCGATTTCCTTACGGGCGGTTCAATAGATGTTTCAAAGTACAATGATGGCTTAAGAGGCGGTAAGGTAAGGATAAGAGCCAAGATTACCCAACTGGATAAGAAAACGCTTGTCATTAACGACATTCCCTATGGCTCAACTACAACCAACCTGATTGATTCAATAGTTGCAGCAAACGATAAAGGGAAAATTAAGATAAAGAAAATAGAGGATAATACGGCTGAATTTGTTGAAATACTTGTTTACCTTGCTCCGGGCATATCTCCCGATCAAACCATTGATGCTTTATATGCCTTCACTGATTGTGAAATTTCAATTTCACCAAATGCCTGCGTCATTGAGAACGACAGACCCCGTTTCCTGACGGTAAAAGAGATACTTGATGTATGCACCGATAATGCCGTTCATCTGTTGAAGCTTGAACTGGAAATAAGGATGCAGGAGTTGATGGAAGAACTGATGTTTGCCAGCCTTGAAAAGATTTTTATTGAAAAGCGAATCTATCGTGATATTGAAGAGTGTAAAACATGGGAAGCCGTTATCAAAGCAATAGAAAAAGGATTAGAACCATACAAGAAAAAATTCTACAGGCAAATAACCCGCGATGATATTGTAAAACTTACGGAAATAAAGATTAAACGGATTTCTAAATTTGATTCTTTAAAAGCGAATGACATTATTAAAAAACTTGAGGATGAAATAAAAGAAGTTGAATACAATCTTGATCATCTTGTAGATTATGCAATTGAATGGTATACCAAGATAAAAGAAAAGTATGGCAAAGGCAGGGAAAGAAAAACGGAGATAAAGAATTTTGATACTATAGAAGCAGCCAGAGTTGTAGCAACTAATCAGAAATTATATGTCAATAGGGAAGAAGGCTTTGCAGGAACAGGATTGAAAAAGGATGAATATATATGTGAATGCTCCGATATTGATGATATTATTGTTTTCAGGGCTGATGGCACTGTTAAGATTATTAAGGTTGCTGAAAAGGTTTTTGTTGGCACTGATGTTATTCATATTAATGTATTCTTTAAAAATGATGATCGTACCATCTATAATATGATTTATCAGGATGGACTTCGCGGAAATGTGATGATGAAACGTTTTGCAGTTACTGGTATTACACGTGATAAAGAATATAATTTAACAAAAGGCACAAATGGTACTAAAGTGCTTTATTTTACTGCTAACCCTAATGGAGAAGCTGAAACTTTGACCATTTATCTACGTCCTAAACCAAAATTGAAGAAACTTGCGTTTGATATGGATTTCAGTGAGCTTGCGATTAAAGGTAGAAATTCAATGGGAAATATTCTTACTCGTCATAGCATACGGAAGATAGTTTTAAAAGGCGAAGGAGTTTCTACATTGGGTGATCTTGATGTTTGGTTTGATGATACTGTAATGCGCCTTAATACTGAGAAACGAGGAAAATACTTAGGAGCTTTTGGCGGAGATGACAAAATACTTACCATCATAGCTTCAGGAGAATTTAAATTACTGGGATATGATCTAACAACCCACTTTGATGAAAACATGCTACTTATTGAGAAATACAATCCTAAAACAATTATCTCCGCTGTTTATTGGGATGCCGAATTACAGATGTATTATTTGAAAAGATTCAATGTTGAGGAATCGGTTAAGAAAGCTGGCTTTATCGGAGAGCATCCTGAATCCAAGCTTATTCATGTTTTTATTGATCATTTGCCTCGTATTGAAATAGAATTTTTAACTGTAAAAAATAAGAAACGTCCTAGTGAAACCATACTCGTTGCTGATTTTATAGGAGTAAAAGGATATAAAGCAAAAGGAAAGAGGCTTACTGAGTTTCCTGTTGAGAATATTAATAAACTTGAGCCTTTACCATATGAAGAACCTATTGTTGATGAAGTAGAAACTGAGGAATCCAATACTGAAGAAGAAAAGGAAATAATACCTGAAGTTAAAGAAAAAGAAAAGAAAAAGATTAAGAAGTCAGGTAAAACAGATAAAAAGGAACAACCCGAAATTCCTGTAAAAAAAGATAAACTAGCTGTAAAAAAAGGAAAAGGGAAAAAAACAAAAAGATCTTCTCCTGAACGGGATGACGATGATGTTCAGATGAAATTATTTTAATCCTTCCTTAAACTAATTAGAATTATGCCTGATAATAAAATTCTTGAGGTTACCGCTGATGTAAAGTGGATGGGGGTGCTTGACCCTGATTTACGCATATTTGATATAGTAATGGAAACCAAATATGGAACCACTTACAATTCATATTTTATCAATGCTCAAAAGAAAACGGTTGTTGAAACGGTAAAGGAAAGATTCTGGGATGTTTATTTACAGAAACTCAAAACGCTTGTTAATCCTGAGGAAATTGAATACATTATCATAAATCATACAGAACCCGATCACTCCGGTAGCTTGGGAAAATTATTGAAAATAGCTCCAAAAGCAAAGGTTGTCGGAAGCGGGAATACTATTCGTTATCTGAATGATCTTTTAGGATTTGATTTTCCAAACATCACTGTTAAGGATGGGCAAACCATTGATTTGGGAAACAAAATAATTCGTTTTATTAGTGCAGCAAACCTGCATTGGCCTGATTCTACCTATACATATCTTGAAGAAGATAAAGTTTTGTTTACCTGCGATTCATTCGGGGCACATTATTGTAATGAAGCTATGTATGATGATATGGTTGGCAATTACGATGATGCTTTCAAATATTATTTTGATGTAATACTTAAACCTTTCAGCAGGTTTATGCTTAAAGCGATTGAAAAGATACGCCCTTTGGAAATTAAAGTTATATGTACGGGACATGGGCCTATACTTAGAAGTAGCTGGAAAAAGTACGTTGACTTGTCTGAAGAATTTTCCAGGCAAACATTCTTGCTTTGTGAGCGGCCGAGAGTATTTATTCCATATGTTTCAGCTTATGGAAAGACTGCAATGATAGCTAAAAAAATTGCTGAAGGCATAAGAAAAGCTGGAGATATAGAAGTTAATGTAAGCGACATTGAAAAGATGACTATTTCTCAAATTGATGAATACATTTCAAAAAGCACAGGCATTCTTATCGGTTCACCGACCATAAATAAAAATACTTTGTTACAGATATACCAGGTTTTTGCAGTTATTAATCCTATTAGGGATAAAGGCAAGCTTGCTGCTGTTTTCAGTTCATACGGTTGGAGCGGGGAAGCTGCAAAAATTATCCACGATAATCTTTCGAACCTGAAATTGAAGATGTTTGAAGAAGACTTCACAATTAAATTTACTTTACACGAAAAGGATTTTGAAAGATGTCTTGCCTTTGGAGAAAGATTCGGCAAACAACTCTTGTCAAATAATATTATTGGCGAATAAATAATTTCTTTTTTATCTAAAAAAGATTATTACCTTTATACAACCATTTCGCATCTGCATTACACATTAGTTTGAATTAAATACCGATCGGATTTAATTTATGTTTAAGGAACGAGAGACCGAGATAGAGCTTGTAGAAGGCTGTATCAGGAATGACAGGATAGCTCAGAAGAAATTGTATTACAAATATTGTAATGCAATGTACACTATTGCCCTGAGAATACTGAAGAATGACGATGATGCAGATGACGCTCTTCAGGAAGCATTTATACAGGTTTTTAAGGATATCAATACTTTCAGAAGGGAATCAACCATTGGGGCGTGGATTAAAACTATTGTGATACGTTCGGCATTAAGGAAACTCAAAAAGAATGTTTTTATAGAAGAAATAAATGATAACACACTCAATATTCCCGACCAGCAAAGTTGCGCACTAACAGGCGAATATATTGAAAAGAAAATTATGTCTTTACCCCCTGGATATAGAACAGTGTTTTTACTAATAGAAGTAGAAGGATATTCCCATAAGGAAGTTGCTGAAATGCTTAATATTTCGGAAGGAACATCAAAATCACAGTTGTTTTATGCCAAAAGGCATTTAAGAGCATTATTAAAAGAATTAGTTTATTAGAGAAAATGATGATTGACGACTTTGACCATATTATTCAGAAGCTTTTATCGGAATTGCCTGAACATACTCCAAAGTCGGACGTCTGGAATAAGATAAATGAAAGGCTTGATGCAGATATTTCCATTTCCAGGCTGCGCAAGATATTAAAAAGCACTGAACACAAACCAAAACAGGAGGTTTGGGAAAATATAGAAACTGCACTTAACAGTTCATTGGTAAGAAATCCTTTCTATAAAACCCGTATCTTTAAATTATCTTTATCTTTATTCGTAATTGCCGGTGCCGGGCTTTTGTATTTATTTATGAATAGCTCACGAAATAATAATATTCAGTTAGCAAAATCCGGTAAATACATTAATGAGAAGGAATCAATTACCCGGCTAATTCATAAGAATACCAATAAACCTGTTGAAAATATAAATTCTTATATAAATAATAAATCGTCAGTTATTCCTACTAATGAACCTTTGCAAACTAATAAACCGGATAATATTTCAGCAAAGGATAATACTGTTATCTATAATAATAACTATAATGTGACGAAACAGTTTATTATAGATACTAAGGAAGCTACTATAAATGAACAAATGCAGAGAATACAATCACTTAATTGTTCTTCAATATCAGTTTCCGGTTTGAACGGTGAAGATTTGTCTTATGCTTCGGTATTGAGTAGTTATAAAGTTAAAGCAGAAGCAAATTTATCCCTCGATGCCGATCATGCAGCATTTTCGCAAAGCTATGGAGCAGAACTGAAAGTTGATTTTAATCACTGGTTTTTTCAAACGGGAATAAATTATTCAGCTATTCAAAGCAGTTCCTTGTATAAGATAAATTCAACTACTTCCGATACAAGCGGCTGGTCATTGAGCAATACTATTCTAATACCTAAACATGATTCAGCAGGTTTTGTTATTCCTTCTCATTATATTTATGTCTGGAGTCCGCACATTAGCAAAAGTTCGCAAAGCATAGTAAAGAAAGTTATTTCCGAAATGAAAATTATCGAGGTGCCTTTGATTGCCGGATACAGTATTAGTTATCACAAGCTGATGTTTTCCGTTTCAACCGGTGTTTCTGTAGGAATACCAGTTTCTTATAAAGGAGAGATGCTGACTATGGATAATACAAGTGTGTGCGATGTTTCACAGGTAAAGCCTCCGTTGCAGAAACCCGACTTCGATTATATACTGAGAGCAGGAATTACTTATGCTTATTCTGCCAGATATAGCTTTTACGCAGAGCCGACCTTAAGTTATTCCCTGAATTCAATATTTAATAAATCATATCCGCTTAATCAGAAATATACAATTTATGGCGTCAGGTTAGGGATGCTTTATAGATTTTAAATGATGAAAAGGATAAAATATATATTCGTTATACTCGTTATAGTTGCAGGTTTCTCCTGCAGGAAAGATAATCCTGTGACCATTAACCAACAAATCAATCAGTCGGTTCCACCGCCAACAGAAACCGTTTATAACTACCTGTATAACTACAATGCTGTGTTTGTGAACGATTACATGCCTGAACCCAAAGTTATAAATTCAGCCTGCCCTGAAATTACTTCGGTGAATGGTTATGCTTATGTTATTCCCGGTGATGCAAATCAGCTGGGAATAAAATATACCAATATCGATCATGAGGTTACTGAAATGTATTATGGTGTAAAGGGTGTATACGGATATTATAAAGTTGGTGTTCCGCCGGCTAAACATCAGGGTGCGCAAACGCCTTCTGATTCTGTTGCACTGCTTGTTATCATTTCGCAGGCGATTACACAAACTAATTTTACTATTGAAATAAACATGGCTGATTCAAGCGGAAACATCAGCGAGCCTTTTTATCTGCCGGTTGATTTAATCTCAGCCAATTCGGGCAGACTGCAGCTTAGCCTTTCGTTCGATCAGACAAATGATTTAGACCTTCATTTAAGGGAGCCCGGAGGTTTTGAAATCTTTTACAAGCATCCTGTTTCTCCAAGCGGAGGTTATCTGGTGGATGATGCAAATGCAAATTGTATTCCCGATTCAGCAAACATTGAAGAAATTCTTTATCCTGATTCCGTGCCATTAGGTTCGTACAGGGTAAGTGTGAAGTATTATATGCAATGTATTCCGGATGTGAATACGAATTTCTGTGTTACTGCGTTTTATAACGGGCAGCTGGTTTCGCCTTCATACGGAACAAATCCTTATAAAGGGAAATTTTTTAATGGCGATGCCGGAATGATTGCCAATTGCAT
>JBEKEO010000093.1:0-10314 GCA_050013795.1 Bacteroidales bacterium | reverse complement strand
GCGATGGCAAATATCTCTTCTTTATTTCTAACAGGGATTTTAACCCGATTTACAGCCAGACTGAATGGAATCATGCTTACACTGATATGAGCAAAGTGTACTTCGTTACCCTTGCCAAATCAATCCCTAATCCATTGAAGCCAGAAGATGATGAAGTTGCTGTTCAGAAAACCGACGTGGCCAAAACAGATGAAAAGAAAACCACTGCGGAAACCGAGAAACCCAACATAATGAAGGTGGATACTTCGGGGATGAAAGACCGCATTGTGGTTCTTCCTATTGATGCTGCAACATATTCGGAAGTTACCGCTATAAATGAAAGCGTTTACTACATAAAGCGTAATGATTTAGATCCAAAATCTTCGCTGATGGTTTTCGATCTGAAAGAAAAGAAAGAAACCAAGCTTATAGAATGCAATGATTATGATGTTTCAGCAGATAATAAAAAGATGATGATAGTAAAGGGAGGTGGTTATTATGTTACTGACCTTCCCAAATCATCACCCGAACTCAAGGAAAGCGTTGACCTTTCGAACATGAAGATTTGGGTTGACAAAAAAGCCGAATGGAAAGAAATTTACAATGAATGCTGGAGGCAGATGCGCGACTTCTTCTACGACCCCAATATGCACGGCCTTGACTGGAAAAAGATGCATGATAAATATGCAGTTCTGCTTCCCTATGTGAACCAACGTGCAGACCTCACTTATATAATAGGCGAAATGATAGGCGAACTCAGCATAGGGCATACGTATGTGGGCGGAGGCGACAAACCTGAAGTTACTAAGATCAGCACAGGATTGCTTGGTGCTAAGATCAGCAAGGACAAATCGGGTTACTTTAAAATTGACGACATTCTGAAAGGCGAAAACTGGACATCCAAAGGGCGTTCTCCTTTGACTGAAGTGGGTGTTGATGTTAAACAGGGCGATTTTATTATTGCTGTTAACGGAAAATCGCTAAAGGATTACAACGATATCTACGAACTGCTGCTGAACACTGCCGGAAAACAGGTTGAACTTACCGTTAATTCGACAGCAACCGAAACAGACAGCCGCAAAGTTATAGTTATGCCAATAAGTGATGAATCTGAACTGTATTATTACAATTGGGTACAGAATAATATTAAAAAGGTGAACGATGCCACCAACGGGCAGGTGGGCTACATTCACGTTCCCGATATGGAAACCGATGGACTTAACGAATTTATCAAGCACTTCTTCCCACAGTTAAACAAGAAAGCTATAATAATTGACGACCGCGGCAATGGAGGCGGAAATGTTTCGACCATGATAATTGACAGATTGTTCAGGGAAATAGCCATGATGGGAATGGGCAGAAATGTTACTCCCAACAAGGATCCCGAAGCAGTTATTACAGGTCCCAAGGTATGCTTGATTGATAATTATTCCGCTTCCGACGGCGACCTTTTTCCTTATCGCTTTAAGAAACTCGGAATAGGCAAGCTTATCGGCAAGCGCACATGGGGCGGTGTTACAGGCATACGCAACTCTTGTCCGTTAATGGATGGTGGTTTCCTGTACAAACCAGAATTCGGGCATTACAGCAGCGAAGGCAACGGCTGGATCATTGAAGGGCATGGCGTTGACCCTGATATTATGGTGGACAACGACCCGGCTACAGAATACAGCGGCATTGACGAACAACTGAATATGGCTATTAAAACCATACTCGATGAAATGAAAACCATGAAGCTTGATTTACCCGGTGTTCCAACATTTCCGGATAAATCGAAATAATATATGAGTTAATTAAAGCATAAACAAAACATTAAAAATGCTGCTTATTAAATTGAGTGGCATTTTAATTTGTTAAGAAAATTAGTTTTACATTTGCTTTCATTAAATGTGGAAAGCTTTTGTGCTTTCAAAGGAAAGCAAGCATATAGTCTTGCTTTTCTGATGCTAAATAAAATATAAACTGTCTGCTTGAAAAAATACTTATACAAATTAATATCACGACACCTGTCGTTTTACATTAACAGGACATCATCGGTAGTTGAGATAGGCAGTCCTGAAAACCAATTATTGCAGCAATATATTAAAAGCGATAATTATAAAATTATAGCTGACCCGGATAAGATTCCTTCCAACAGCCCCGATTTTATTATTCTTAATTCTAACGTAAACTACGAAAAGGATGTACAGCAATTTATTGGCAAAATACACGAACATGTTGATTCAGGCTCAAGAATAATAATAATTTATTATAGCAATCTGTGGAAGCCTTTAATAAAGTTGACTACACTTTTACGCATCAGGGTGAAAATGCCCGAAGAAAACTGGATAAGGCATGGCGACATAGAAAATATACTTACACTTACTGATTTTGAAATAGTGCGGAGAGATGCTAAAATTATATTCCCTTTGTATATCCCATTGCTCAGCGGGTTTTTCAACCGCTACATAGCGCCTTTGCCCCTGTTCAATTTGTTTTCCCTTGTAAACATTGTAATTGCACGACCAAAAATAAATGAAGTGTTAAAAACTGTTTCTATTATTGTCCCTGCAAGAAACGAAGAAGGAAATATTGAAGAAATTGTAAAGAAGCTCCCCAAGTTTACCGATGATGACGAATTGATTTTTATTGAAGGTAATTCAACTGACAATACATGGGATAAAATTAAAAATATAGCTGAAAAATATAGTAAAGAAAGAAAAATTATAATAGGAAAGCAGGACGGAAAAGGTAAGGGCGATGCGGTGAGAAAAGGTTTTTCTTTAGCCAGCAACGATATATTAATGATATTTGATGCTGATATGACAGTGCCTCCTGAAGATATTTATAAATTCTACGATGCTATAAAGAATAATAAAGGAGAATTTATTAACGGGAGCAGACTGGTATATCCCATGGAAAAAGAAGCCATGCGGTTTATGAATATGATAGGAAATAAATTTTTTGCATTAAGCTTTTCATTTCTTATTGGGCAACCATTTAAGGATACATTATGCGGCACTAAGGTCATTTCGCGAAAGAACTATTTAAAACTTATTGAGAATAGAAGCTATTTTGGAGATTTTGACCCTTTTGGCGATTTCGATTTGATTTTTGGCTCAACAAAATTAGCATTGAAGATTATTGAGATTCCTATCAGGTACAGAAATCGCACCTATGGCGACACAAATATAAGTAGGTGGAAACATGGGATGATATTGCTCAGAATGTTGTTCTTTGCAATGAGAAAAATAAAATTTATTTAATTAAATACGTTAGATGAGATTATTGTATTTTTAATAATTTAGTACAAAAATTAAATACAATTTTCTAATAATATTTGAACAGAAATGGCAAAGTTACAATCAAAAGCAAAACCTGCTCCTGTCAAATCAAAACCAAATACAAAGAAAAAATATTGGCTTGATTTATTGTACATTTTCATTTTGATGATAGTTGTAATCAGTGTTTACAACAAGGTGTATGATAAAAAACTGTGGCTTGGCGGCGACAATGCCAATTATTTTATTACAGGAAAAGCTATTGCCAATGGTGAAGGATATACCAATATCAATTCACCTTTTAATACGCCAGCTATATGGTACCCACCGGGATATCCATTTATTTCTGCCATTGTGATGAAGATTTTTGGCGAAAATATTGAGGTAATGAATAAGACAAACGGATTTTTTCTTTTTGGCAGCCTCATCTTTTTGTATTTGATTTCAATCAGGTTTACAAAAAATAAACATCTTTCATATGTTATAACCATCCTTACTGCGCTGAATATGCATATATTGAACTATGCAATTATAGCCATGACAGAGATACCATTTATATTTACATCGTTAGGCTCTATTTATTTTTTAATGCGGATGAAAAAACAATCACTTCCTTTTAAGGATTATAATTTCTGGTTGTTTTTTTGTTTAATGATTATTAGCTATTATTTAAGGCCAATGGGTGTGGTTCTTATAGCTAGTGTAATTTTATATCTGCTTTTTAAAAAGAATTGGAAATTAGCAGTAATTATATTCGCTGGATTTTTATTATGCGCATTCCCTTGGTATCTTAGAAATAAAAACATAGGAGGATTTCGATATGAGAGTCAAATAACACTCATAAATCCATATAAGCCGGAATTAGGCGCCATGAAAACAGCAAAAGACTGGGTTACACGGGTAGAGAAAAATGTCGAGCGTTATGTTTGCCTTGAAATTCCAAGCGCCATGCTTGGATACAGAATTGATAATAATGAAACTTATAATAAGCCATTACCTAAAGATAAAAGATGGTTTATGGGATTATTATTTATTACATTAGGTGTAATTGGGCTTTTTCGGGTTCGTGAATATAAATGGCTGGTTATCTTTTATTTGGCGGGCAATATGGCAATTCTTATTCTTTGGCCTGAAGCTTGGTTTGGCGTGAGATTAATGTTAACAATAGTTCCTCTGATTTATATGCTTATCATATTGACCGTTTTTGATGGCATATCATGGCTCTTTACAAAGTTGAATATTCATGAAAAAATAAGAGTAAGTTTCGTACCATTCATTTTTTTACTTTTTATTTTTGTGCTGAAGGATGGAATCACTTATTTGGTTAATAGCGCCAAAGGAACAATACCACCGGGTTATGCGCAATATTTCGAAATTGCAAAATGGGCTAAAGCAAACATTCCACAAAATTCGGTTGTGGTTTGTCGAAAACCCGAATTGTTTTATTTATACTCCGGTTGTAAAACCATTAATTATCAGTTCACATTAAATGCAGATAGCTTGATTTTAAATATGAAAGCAAACAAAGCTACTTATGTAGTGCTTGATGAGCTTGGATTTTCCTCAACAGGTCGTTATTTGATACCCGCTATACAAAAGAATCCCGAAAAATTTAAATTGCTTTCACATACTCAAGACTCTGATCCACGCAAACCGCAGACATATTTGTATGAAATACATTATGATTGCGGGTACAAAGGAGAAATGAAAGATGGTAAAAGAAATGGAAAAGGTATTTCTCGTTATGCAGATGGTACAGAATACAATGGTTATTGGAAAAATGATGTAAAGGAAGGAAGCGGTATTTTTACATGGCCTAACGGATTAAAATTTGAAGGTTTATTCAGTAAAAATTTACGGAATGGTCCCGGCATAATGTATTTGAAAAAAGGAAAAATATTAAAATCAAATTGGATAAACGATACCATTAATGGGTACGCTAAATTATATGATACAATTGGCAATATACTACATGAAGGAATTATGAAAAACAATAATTTTGTAGATTCAAAATACTCAATATTATGATACTCAATATTATGAAAATAAATATTCTGTTTAAAGACTGCATAAAAATTTCAAAGTCAAAATCGGAATCAGGAAAATTAAAAAGCTGTTTTTTTAAACAGCCTTTTCTTTAGAAATAATTATGCTTGTGGGATAGGGCCTCCGAAATTCATTGGAAATGCGCTGAATTCTTCAAGTTTAATGTTTCCATGCGCACTTTCAAATTTTGAAATATTGTCTTTTAATGCTGTAAGCAATCGCTTGGCATGTTGAGGAGTAAGCACTATACGCGATTTTACTTTAGCTTTAGGAATACCTGGAAGCATCTTGATAAAATCAATTACAAACTCGGAATTGGAATGTGTGATAATTGCTAAGTTTGAATATACACCTTCAGCAACATCTTCAGGTAATTCAATATTAATTTGGTTTTGTATATTTTGTTCGTCGGCCATTTTTATTTTTATTAATAAAATAAAAATATTAGTGTTATTTATGATTTATTGATTTTAAATTTACTACTTAAACCTTTTATATTATTTTAAAAATAATAAAATTGGAAAAGACTTACTCTGCAACTGCTTCTTTGGAAGCCATGAGGTTTTCGTATTCTTCTAGTGAACCAACAATTATATTATCATATTCCCTCAAACCAGTACCAGCAGGAATAAGGTGTCCCACAAGAACATTTTCTTTTAGTCCGTTTAGTCCGTCATCTTTTCCATTAACTGCAGCTTCAGTAAGAACCTTGGTTGTTTCTTGGAATGATGCAGCAGACAACCAACTTTTTACCTGCAGTGAAGCCCTTGTAATACCTTGTAGTATTTGACTGGAAGTAGCTGGAACAGCATCGCGCGCATCAACAAGTTTTTTATCCTTACGTTTCAGCATGGAATTTTCATCTCTTAGTTTCCTAGCCGTGATAATTTGACCTGGTATCATATTTGGAGAATCACCAGCATCAATAATAACTTTTTTCCCAAATATCCAGTCGTTTTCTTCATTGAAATCGGATTTGTTCACAATCTCTCCTTCTAGGAATTTGGTATCGCCTGGATCTATAATCTCGACTTTACGCATCATTTGGCGAACGATAACCTCAAAATGCTTATCGTTTATTTTAACACCCTGCAAACGGTACACTTCCTGTACTTCATTCACAAGATATTCCTGAACCTTTGTAGGCCCTTTAATAGCAAGGATATCAGCTGGTGTAACAGCTCCATCGGATAATGGCGTGCCAGCATGCACATAATCATTCTCCTGTGCAAGTATCTGCTTTGTAAGAGGTATAAGGTAATGTTTTTCTTCACCAGTTTTTGAAATGATGATAATTTCACGGTTTCCTCTTTTTATTTTCTTAGAAAAAGAAACGACGCCATCAATTTCAGAAACAACAGCAGGATCGGAAGGATTACGTGCCTCGAACAGCTCGGTTACACGAGGAAGACCTCCTGTAATATCGCCTGCTTTACCAACAGTTCTTGGAATCTTTACAAGTATATCACCTGCAGTGATCTTGTCACCATCATTAACTGAAATATGTGCGCCAACCGGGATATCATAAGTTTTAATAACTTCTTTCTTAGAACTTAAAATATTAATAGCAGGGTTCCTAGTTTTATCGCGGCTTTCAATAATAACCTTTTCATGATAACCTGTTTGTTCATCCGATTCAACATGATAAGTTAAATTTTCTATGATGTTTTCGAATTGAACTTTCCCTTGGTGTTCAGAAAGAATTACTGCATTAAAAGGATCCCAATCACAAATAATATCACCTTTCTTTACCACTTTTCCATTTCTAAAGTAAAGTTTAGCCCCATAAGGAATCTGGCTGTTAGTAAGAATAATATTTGTATTTTTATCAATTATTCTCATTTCAGCAGATCTACCAATAACGATATCATATTTTTCTTTAGATGGACTAGTATATTCAACATAACGAAGTTCATCAATTTCAAGTACGCCATCATATCTTGCTATAATATTTGAAGAAGATGCGATGTTTCCACCTGCAACACCACCAACATGGAAAGTACGCAGTGTAAGCTGAGTTCCAGGCTCTCCAATGGACTGAGCTGCTATTACACCAACAGCCTCTCCTTTCTGAACAAGATATCCTGTTGCTAGGTTTCTCCCGTAACATTTAGTACACACACCTTGCTTGGATTCACAAGTAAGTACTGATCGAATTTCAATGGATTCAATAGGAGAATCATCTATTTCACAGCATATTTCTTCTGTAAGTTCCTGACCAGCACTTGCAATTAACTTTCCGGAAATAGGATGATATATATCGTGCAAAGTAGTACGACCAAGTATCCTGTCAGAAAGACTTTCCACAACTTCTTCATTATTTTTCAGGGCGGTAGTTGTTAATCCTCTTAATGTTCCGCAATCTTCTTCAGTAATAACTACATCCTGGGATACATCTACCAAACGACGTGTCAGATAACCTGCATCGGCAGTTTTAAGAGCTGTATCGGCAAGACCTTTACGTGCGCCATGTGTTGAAATAAAGTATTCTAGAATGGATAGGCCTTCTTTGAAATTCGAAAGAATTGGGTTCTCAATAATCTCACCTCCACCCGCGCCTGATTTTTGAGGCTTAGCCATCAAACCTCTCATTCCGCATAGCTGCCTAATCTGTTCCTTTGAACCACGAGCGCCTGAATCAAGCATCATAAATACCGGATTGAAACCATCATTATCTTTTGACAGACTATCTATCAATGCCTGAGTAACTTTTGAATTGGTATGAGTCCAAATATCTATAATCTGATTGTATCGTTCATTGTTAGTTATTAGACCCATACTATAGTTGCCAACGATCTCTTCAACTTCTGCATTTGCCTGCCCGATAAGTTCACCTTTCATTTCAGGAATAACAATATCGCTTAGTTTGAAAGATAATCCGCCTTTGAATGCCATGCTAAAACCAAGGTCTTTCAGGTCATCAAGAAATTTAGCAGTTATTTTGACTCCTGTTTTCTTTAAGATTCCACCAATAATATCTCTGAGTGATTTTTTTGTAAGAAGTTCATTAAGATAACCATATTCTTTGGGAACAACAAGATTGCAAATAACACGGCCAACAGTTGTTTCAATTATCTTTTTTTCTCCCCTGTCATCAATCCTTACTTTAATGAATGCATGGAGGTCGACTTTCTTTTCGTTATAAGCAATAATAACTTCTTCAGGAGAATAGAAAGTCATTTCTTCACCTTTTATAGGGAATTCAGAAGTGCTTTTACGTCCTTTTGTAAGATAATAAAGTCCAAGAACCATATCTTGTGAAGGGACAGTGATTGGCGCTCCATTAGCAGGATTTAAAATGTTATGCGATGCAAGCATCAGTATCTGTGCTTCCAAAATGGCTGCTGGTCCAAGTGGAACATGCACTGCCATCTGGTCACCGTCAAAGTCGGCGTTGAATGCAGTACAAACAAGGGGATGTAATTGAATAGCCTTCCCTTCAATAAGTTTTGGCTGGAAAGCTTGGATACCCAAACGATGCAATGTTGGAGCACGGTTAAGTAGCACAGGATGTCCTTTCAGAACATTTTCCAATATATCCCAAACAACAGGATCTTTCCTATCAACGATTTTCTTTGCTGATTTAACAGTCTTCACAATTCCTCTTTCCAGCATTTTGCGGATAATGAATGGCTTGAATAATTCGGATGCCATTTCTTTAGGAATTCCGCATTCATGCAGTTTCAATTCAGGACCGACAACGATTACGGAACGTGCAGAATAATCAACTCTTTTACCAAGTAAATTCTGACGGAAACGGCCTTGTTTTCCTTTTAAACTGTCGCTGAGAGATTTCAGAGCCCTGTTCGATTCTGTTTTTACAGCGTTAGCTTTCCTTGAATTATCAAATAAAGAATCAACGGCTTCCTGTAGCATTCTTTTCTCGTTACGAAGAATTACCTCAGGAGCTTTGATTTCGATAAGCCGCCTGAGACGGTTATTGCGTATAATAACTCTTCTATAAAGATCATTCAAGTCTGAAGTAGCAAAACGTCCACCATCAAGTGGAACAAGAGGTCTTAATTCGGGAGGAATAACCGGAACAACTTTCACTATCATCCATTCCGGTCGGTTCTCAATGCGTTTGTTTGCTTCCCTGAAAGCTTCAACTACCTGTAAACGTTTAAGGGCTTCCTGTTTTCTTTGCTGAGAAGTTTCAGTATTTGCTTTGTGGCGCAGATCGTAAGAAAGCTGATCAAGGTCAAGCCTGCCAAGCAGTTCGTACAATGCTTCAGCACCCATCTTGGCAACAAATTTATTAGGATCATCATCGTCGAGCATTTGATTTTCCTTAGGAAGACTCTCAATAGTACTGAAATATTCTTCTTCTGTGAGGAAATCCAAATAATTACGGTTTTCGCCCTGAACTATCCCGGGGTTAATGATTACATATCGTTCATAATAAATAATCATGTCCAGTTTCTTTGTAGGAAGCCCTAGCAGGTATCCTATTTTATTGGGCAGGGAACGGAAAAACCAGATATGGGCAACAGGAACTATTAGTTGGATATGCCCCATTCGTTCTCTCCTTACCTTCTTTTCGGTAACTTCAACACCGCAACGGTCGCAAACGATACCTTTATAACGTATTCTTTTATATTTTCCGCAATGGCATTCCCAGTCTTTCACAGGGCCGAAAATCCTTTCGCAAAATAATCCGTCTCTTTCAGGCTTGTAAGTGCGGTAATTAATTGTTTCAGGCTTTAATACCTCGCCGCTTGAACGTTCTAGGATTGCTTCGGGTGAAGCAAGGCTTATAATTATTTTAGAGAAGGTGCTTTTTACATTGTTATCTTTTCTGAAAGCCATATATTGATTGATCTAATTAAGGATTTATTTTCTTTTTAAATTCTAAAGTCCTATTTTCTAATAATTTACTGTCTGAATTAATAAACTTACTACACTTTTCCGATAGCTTGCTGCAGAACTTCTATAGCTCGTTATCAAACTTCTATAGCTCGCCCTAAGGCTTCTACAGCTAACTATCAAACCGCTATAGTTAGTTACCTGTTTCATTCAAAAGATATAT
>JBEKEO010000092.1:0-13390 GCA_050013795.1 Bacteroidales bacterium | reverse complement strand
GGGCAGGAAAATAACAATAACCGATATCAGAGGGCTAAACCGGATAGCTAATTTATAAGGTATTACTCCTTATTCCTAACAATTCTCATCTTATATTTTAATCATTCACATTTATAAAACTGATAAATATCATTTTTTATAATGATACGTGTCATGTATTATTGTGATTAAATCATATAAACTTGCATCGTTCAAATGTGAATTGTTTATCATATTCAATATTTTTTTAAACCAATTATAAATCAAAATAATACAGCTAACAGTTGCAACATGGGAGAAAAAAAACTTACAGGAATTTACTTTTACAATCCTAACGGTCATTCCGCTACTGTCGATTATTCTGAGATTGCCGAATACGTGAGAAAGAATTCTGATGTTTCCGTTGTATGGAACTTTCAGGATATTTCATTAAGCGATAATAATAAGGTAGTCGATAAGATAAAGAAGGAAAACCTGAAAAGGATCATCGTTGCCGGTGATATGCCGGGAATGGTTAAAAGTTACTTTACTAAGGCGATGGTCGCTGCCGGCAATAAACCGGAAGATGTATTTGTTGCCAGCTTCAGGGAATTTGGCGCTATAAAGCCTTCCGATACGGAACGAGCAAAAGCTATTATGGCATGCGCTATAGAAGGCGTATCATTTGATACAGCTGCCACTACTGAAGAGATCTCACTCAATCCCGATTCATTAGTAATTGGCGGTGGAATTGCAGGAATACAGGCATCGCTTGAAATAGCTGATGCAGGGCAACAGGTTTATCTTGTTGAGAAATCCGGTACAATTGGCGGTCACATGGCTATGTTTGATAAAACATTTCCAACCCTCGATTGCGCCGCATGTATCCTTACACCTAAAATGGTTGAAATCGGGCAACATCCCAAAATAAAACTAATGACATATTGCGAAGTAAAAGGTGTGTCAGGCACAGCAGGTAATTATAAGGTACACATCCTGAAGAAAGCCCGTCGTGTTAACCTTGCCACATGCATTGGTTGCGGAACATGTGCTGAAAAATGCCCCGGCGTTGCTGAAAGCGAATTCGATGCTTCTACTACATTAAGAAAGGCTATTTACATTCCTTTCCCACAGGCTGTACCAAACAAATATCTTATTGATGCTGAAAGCTGCACTTATGTTCAAAAAGGGAAATGTCAGGTTTGTGTTAAAGTATGCCCAGTTCCTGATTGTATTAACCTGGATGAAAAAGATGAAGAAGTAGATATTAATGTTGGAAATATTATTGTAGCTACAGGTTTCAAGACCTTTGATGCTAAACGTGCTGAAAAATTTGGCTATGGCAAATTCCCAAATGTTATCACTTCTCTGGAATTTGAAAGGCTTATCAATGCAGCAGGGCCTACAGGAGGAAACATAGTTTACAGAAGTGAAGATAAAAAAGGCAGAAAAATATTCTTAGGCGACAGTGATGTTCCTAAAAGCGTTGCCCTTATTCATTGCATCGGCAGCCGTGATGAGAATTACAATAAATACTGTTCAAAGGTATGCTGTATGTACTCATTAAAACTTGCTCACCTTGTCACTGAAAAGATTCCTGATGCAAAAGTGAGTGAATATTTTATTGATATGAGAGCATTCGGAAAAGGATATGAAGAGTTTTACGAACGCATCAAACACGAAGATGTTCGAATGGTACGCGGAAGAACCGCAAAAGTTGAGCAAAGCGGAAACCAGTTACTTCTTCGCACCGAAGATATTCTGGGCGGAAATCTTCTTGAAGAAAAAGTAGATATGGTCATTCTTGCTGTTGGTTTAGAACCAAGAGAAGATGCAGCAAAACTTGCAGACATGCTTGGAATTGAAAGAACAGAGGATGGCTGGTTCATGGAAGCAAATAATGCAAGCAACCCTGTAAATACTTATACAGGTGGTATTTCTATAGCTGGTGTATGCCAGGGGCCGAAAGATATTCCCGATACAGTTGCACAGGCTTCTGCTGCTGCCTCAAGAGTGCTGCAAAACATAGTGAAAGGCAAGATCAATAAAAGTGTAAAAGACCTTTCACTTTCACAAATAGAATCACAGGTTAAAAAACTTTCATTAACGGAGGAAAAAATATGAGCCAGAGAGTAGACCCTACCTTAGTATTGGAAATTGAAAAATTCGGTAAAGGAACCTGGAACGAATGTTTCCATTGTGGCAACTGCACTGCTGTTTGCCCCCTCACCGAACAAGGCTTCCTGTTTCCCAGAAAAGGCTACAGAGCCTTACAAATGGGATTGAAAGACACCATCACAACTAGTGTTGAACCATGGCTATGTTATTATTGCGGTGATTGTTCTTCTACATGTCCGCGCGATGCAAACCCGGGAGAGACTATGATGATACTCCGCAGATACCTTACTTCTATCTATGACTGGACAGGACTTTCGAAGAAATTCTATACATCGCATTTCTGGGAATTCTTTGCTATTATTTTCATTGGCATAATCACTATCTTCCTTCTCCTATTTGCTAATACCACAGGAATTATTACGACTTTAACTGCGGAAGGAGGAGTGATGTTAGATAAAATGTTTCCTCATGATTTAATTGAAAAGGGCGACTGGACTATGGCTGTGATTGTAGCAGGATTACTTATTACTAACATCATGCGTATGTGGTGGAAAACAGTGATTAAAGATAAAACAATCAAGGTGAAATTCTTTTCCTATTTTACTGAAGCCTGGAATCTTGTTCTCCATTTTGCCACACAAGTAAGATTCAACAAATGCGAAGGAAAAAATTACTGGTTATGGCATTGGTTATTGATGTCTGGTTATGTCTTAATGTTCACCATGATCGTTGTTTACCTGCCATGGTTCCAGACTGACAAAATTTATAACTGGTATGAACCACAAAGAATACTTGGTTATTATGCCACATTCGGTTTGATGTTCGGCCTTATTGCAGTGTTCATCGGTCGTTTTAAGAAGAACAATGAGAAATTCAAATTTTCGCATATCACAGACTGGTTGTTTATCATAATGCTTATTCTTACTACCATTAGCGGAATACTTGTACATATTTTCAGGATAAACGGAATGGTTCACGCCAACCGTCCATTTGCCGTGTATTTCGCAGCGATTAAAAAAGCTTCAAAAAAATAAATTGTAAAATATTATAACAATATAACAATGGAAAAACCAAGAATAGGAGTATATGTTTGCTGGTGTGGTACCAACATCGCCAAGATGGTAGATGTGGAAGCCGTATCCGATGCAATTGGCAAACTGCCCAATGTTGTGATATCCAAGAACTATAAATATATGTGTTCTGATCCAGGGCAGGATCTTATCGTAAAAGATATAAAGGAACATAAGCTTAACCGCGTTGTTGTTTCTGCCTGCTCGCCAAGAATACATGAGCTTACTTTCAGGAAAGCACTAGAAAAAGCAGGACTCAACCCCTACCTGTTCGAAATGGCAAATATCCGTGAACAGGATTCATGGGTGCATACTGATCGTGCAGAAGCCACTAAGAAAGCTAAATCGCTTGTCGCTGCGGCAGTGAACCGTGTCAATTTCCACGAACCACTCGATGCACGTACCGTTGATATTAATCCTTCAACCCTCATCATAGGCGGGGGAATAGCAGGTATGACTGCAGCACTCGAAATAGCCAATGCAGGAAAAATAGTTTATCTGGTAGAAAAAGGCAAAGATATTGGCGGCAATGCGGCAAAACTCGATCTAACTTTCCCTTACCTGACAAGCGCGCAGCAGATGATAAAACCTCTTATCAAAAGTGTGAAGACAAATAAAAATATTATTCTTTTCACTAATACTGAAATAAAAGAAATTTTCGGCTATATCGGGAACTTTGAAACAACTATTCAAAAAGACGGAAAAGACACCAAGCTAATTTTCGGGAACATTATTGTTGCAACGGGACTACGGCCTTCAGATGCTTCTAAAGTTGCTAATTACTGTTATGGAAAAATTCCTGATGTGATCACATCACTCGAATTTGAAGAAATGCTGAATAAAGGCAATATTGTAAAGAAAGATGGCAAAGAGCCGAAAAATGTTGCTATCATTCATTGTGTGGGAAGCAGGAATAAAGAATATCATGAGTATTGTTCACGCACCTGCTGCCTTACTGCATTGAAATATGCCAACCAGCTCAGATCAGCTTTACCAACAACTAATATTTATGAACTCTATGCCGATATGCGCGCCATGGGTAAAGGCTGCGAGGAACTTTATGCAGCAACTTCACGCCAGCATGTTATGTTTATGATGTTTGACCAGCAGAACGATCTGCCTAAGATCAAACAAGCAAAGGGTAAAGATTACAGCATGCTCATCGAACTGAATGAAAAACTCTCCGGTGAAGCTGTTGAAGTTCCTGCTGACATGGTGATATTAATGAACGGTATGGAAGCACATGCAAATGCAAAAGAAATTGCACACGCAGTAGGAATCAGCATGTGTGGTAATTCATTCTATATTGAAAAACACCCTAAACTTGATCCTGTAGCAACAACTACCAACGGTGTTTATATTGTTGGCGGATGCCAGGGACCAAAAGATATCCCCGATTCAATTTCACAGGCAAGAGCCGCTGCCGCCCGTATCATGGGTATCATGGCTAAAGGTTCGGTAACTGTTGAAGTTACAACAGCCTGTGTAAACGAAGATATCTGCTGCGGATGCCAGACCTGTATCAAGGTTTGTCCTTACACAGCCATCAGTTTTAACGATGAAAAGAAAGTTTCAGTTGTTAATGAAATTCTTTGTAAAGGTTGCGGCACTTGCGGATCAGCATGCCCGACAGGCGCTATACGCAGCAGGCATTTCACCGATCAGCAGATCATTTCTGAGATAGAAGGATTAATGTCAATGTCATTATCATTAGATTTACAGGAGGTATAAAAATGGAATATAAACCAACAATCGTAGCGTTTTTGTGCAACTGGTGTTCATACACCGGTGCAGACCTTGCAGGAACATCCCGAATAAAATATGCCCCGAATATTCGCGTTATCCGCGTGATGTGTTCAGGCAGGGTTGAACCCACTTTCGTGATGAAAGCTTTTGCAAAAGGAGCCGATGGTGTCCTTATCTGCGGCTGCCATCCCGGCGACTGTCATTATCACGAAGGCAACTATAAATGTTTGAGAAGATTTCATCTCTTACAAAAATATATCAAACAACTTGGCATACATCCCGACAGGTTACGGCTTGAATGGGTTAGCGCCAGCGAAGGGAAAATTTTCGCACAGGTCGTGGATGAAATGACCGAAAAAGTTGCAAAACTTGGACCTTGTACAGTTAAAGATGTAATGGAAACTTTATCATAAAGGAGACAAACCAATGGAAAATAAACCAAAAATTAATCTGGCAGTATATTGGGGTGCAGCATGCGGTGGCTGCTGTGTCTCCGTTCTGGATGTTCACGAAGCGCTGTTCACAGTCATCGAGCATGCCAACCTTGTATTCTGGCCAATTGCTCTTGATTTCAAATATTCCGATGTTGAAGCTATGCCCGATGGACATATTGACGTTACTTTATTCAACGGCGCAGTCCGTAACAGCGAAAATGAGCACATGGCAAAACTGCTTCGCAAAAAAACCAAAGTACTGGTAGCTTACGGCTCATGCGCACACATGGGCGGGATACCGGGACTTGCAAACTTTACCACTAAGGAAGAAATTTTCAGAAGAGCTTACCTTGACAGTGAATCAACTGTTAATCCAAACAAGGTAGTTCCTCTTACTGAATATGATATGCCAGAGGGAAAACTTACACTTCCGAAATTCTATAACGATGTGCTGACACTTGACCAGGTAGTTGATGTTGATTACTACCTGCCTGGTTGTCCTCCTCAAACCGAAAGGCTTGTTGAAGTTTTCATGGCTATCGTTACAGGAGCACAATTACCTCCGAAAGGTTCAGTTGTAGGCGCAAGAGAAAAAGCCCAATGCGATGAATGCAAGAGGAAGAAATCCGATAACAAGCTTATTAAGAAGTTCAACCGTCCGTGGGAAATCTATGATGACGGAGAAACCTGTTTCCTTGAGCAAGGCGTTATTTGCATGGGACCTGCAACACGAAGCGGATGCGGAGTTCGCTGCGTGGAAGGAAATGCTCCCTGCCGCGGTTGTTATGGCCCTCCACCCGATTCAAGAGATCCTGGTGCTAAGATGATGTCGGCTATTGCAACCATGATTGATGCCAAAGAACCTGAAGAAATAGATAAAATCATTGACGAGATAGAAGATCCTGCAGGAACATTTTACAGGTTCAGTTTGCCCGGTTCTATATTCAGAAGAAAAATTTGTAAATAAAACGGAATATTCATAATAAACTATAATTAAATGAAAAGATATACGATAGATCCCATAACCCGTTTGGAAGGTCATGGTAAAATTGAAATATTTCTGACTGACGACGGAGATGTTGAGAATGTATATTTTCAGGTTCCCGAACTCAGGGGATTTGAAAAATTCATTGAAGGACGCCCCGTTGAGGAAGTCCCGCAGATAGTAACCAAGATATGCGGTGTTTGCCCCGGCTGTCATCACATGTCTTCCGGCAAAGCCGTTGACGGTGTTTTCGGCGTAGAGCCTACTTCCACTGCAAAAAAGATAAGAGAACTTTTCCTTTCTGCACACTATGTGCATAGCCATATTGCCCACTTCTATGCATTGGGTGCTCCCGACTTTGTTGTGGGGCCCACTGCACCTAAAGCCGAAAGAAATGTGCTTGGCGTAATAGGTAAAGTCGGCGTTGAAATTGGCACTGAAGTTCTCAAGCAGCGTAGGCTGGCACAGGAGATACAGGCATTGCTTGGTGGACACCAGACACATGTAATGCTGAATATTCCCGGCGGAGTTAGAAAAGGACTGACCGAAGAACAGCGTAAGGAAGTTGAAGTAAAAGCAAAGGGCTTTATTGAATTTGCAAAATTCACTTTAAAGATATTCGGCGATGTTGTTCTTGCCAATAAAACTTATGTCGATATTATTCTGAATGGTCCTTATAAGCTGAACCTGTATTCCATGGGGCTTGTTGATGCCAACAATAAAGTGAACTTCTACGATGGCAAGGTCCGTGTAGTTGACCAGGAAGGAAAAGAGCATTGCAAATATTCAGGTAAAGAATACCTTGATTATATTGAAGAACATGTTGAACCTTGGACATATTTAAAATTCCCCTTCCTGAAAAAGGTTGGTTGGAAAGGTTTGGTTGACGGTAAAGATTCAGGCGTATATCATGCAACACCGCTGGCACGCCTTAATGCTTCCGATGGCATGGCTACTCCCCTAGCACAGGTTGAATATGAAAAAATGTATAAGACACTGGGAGGAAAACCTGTTCACAATACTCTTGCCATGCACTGGGCACGTCTTATTGAATTATTATACGCATCGGAAAGATGCCTTGAACTTGTTACCGACAGTGAAATTACCAGCAAAGACCTTCGCACTAAATTAGGCGAGATACATGGCGAAGGCGTTGGTATTACCGAAGCACAGCGCGGAACACTTACACATCACTACTGGACAGATAAAAAAGGAATAGTTACAAAAGCCAACATCATTGTTGGCACTACAAATAATAATGCAGCTATCTGCATGTCGATAAAGAAAGCAGCGCAAGGACTAATAAAAAAAGGTGTCACCGTGGACGACGGCATACTGAACATGGTTGAAATGGCATTTCGCGCCTATGACCCATGTTTCTCATGCGCCACACACAGCTTGCCCGGACAAATGCCGATGATAGTGAACTACCGTGATAAAGACGGGAATATTCTCAGATCCATAAAAAGAGATTAGTTTTACGTTCACTTGCATTGCCAATAAAACCCGGGAATTATTTCCGGGTTTTTTTATTATATTGAATTAATATTGCTGAATTGAAAATGAAGAAAACCATATGCTTTTATTGTATGTGGTGTTGCACAAACAATTTAAATATTAGCTGTTCCATCTGGAAAAATAAAAAATCCCGCAGGAAGGCTGGGTTTTCAAACGGGATAAATCAGTATCCGAACGATTTTACGGGATAATCACATTGTGCCATTCACTAAAGTATGTAAATACATCTTGCTACCAAAAATCATCAGTTAAATAGCAAGCGACGGTTAAACAAATTGAATATTAGTATTTCTTGCTCTGCTTATTTCATTCATTAAATAAACTATTGCGGAAAAACCCGCAGCCTGTTGCGTGTACTTCCCTGCAAAGATTACGGAATACTTCCGTTGAAACCTGCATGTTTGCTGATATATCTTTGAACCTGAAAATAGGACAACAAATGAAAAGCAGGTTTCTATCGGACAAAAAATATTTCAGCTTGTTTCTTTATGCTCTTACCATTCATTCATTCATAGTCGGGATGTGTCTTATTTTAATACCCTCGCAACAGATTCAGCTTTTTGGTTTCAACCCTCAGCAAGAATATTTCTTTCGCGCCCAGGGCGGTGTTTTTCATATCATCATGAGTTTGCTTTACATCACCGCAGCAAAGAACCCTTTAAAATTCACCGAACTGGTAAAAATCATCATCGCGGTAAAATTACTGGCGATGGTATTCCTTACAGGTTATTTCTTTTTTATAAATAATATTATCACAGTGCTTTTGTCGGGCATAGCAGATGGTGCTATGGGAATAGGTGTACTGGTGTTTTTCATTATGCAAACCGGCAACAGGAAAATATTTTCATACAGGTCAGCCCTGCTTAAACATTCTCAAAACTCACAGCCATGTTGATAGATAATTACATCAGTTTTATGAACAAAAAAATCCCTTCGATTATCGTTACAGGCGCTTCAGGTTTTATTGGAAGGAATTTTATCGAAGCCACAGCAGATAATTTCAAACTGTTTTGTATTGCACGCCGTTCTCAGAAAGTAGCAGGCATTTCCGAACATCCCAATATTTACTGGATACAGGCTGATATAGGTAAAATTGATAATATCGAAGAATTCGCACAGGATATTATAATGTTAGGCGGGGCTGATTACATAGTGCACCTTGCCGGTTACTACGATTTCACACTGAAAGATAATATCGAATACCAGAACACCAATATCAACGGTACGAGGAATATACTTGAACTTGCAAAATATTTAAAAGTCAAACATTTTATATTTTCCAGTTCGCTTGCCGCATGCAACTTTTCTAAAGATTTCAATACAACCATCAATGAAAGCAGTCCGTTGAATGAAAACTTTCCATATGCACGCAGTAAAAAAATAGGAGAAGCTCTTGTTTTAGAATATTCAACGGAAGTACCTTGTTCCGTTGTTCGACTTGCTGCTGCTTATAGCGACTGGTGCGAATACCCTCCCCTATTCTCTTTTCTTAAAACATGGCTGTCTGATAATTGGAATGCACGCATACTTGGGGGTAAAGGCGAATCTGCAATTACCTATATCCACGTTAGCGACTTGATATCTCTTTTCCTGAAAATCATCCAGAAACATAAAACGTTAAAGCCATTCAACACATTTATTGCAAGCGCTTCCGGCACTATTTCGCATAAGGATATTTTTGAAATTTCTACCAAATATTTCTTCAGTAAAAAAATTAAACCCTTGCTGATGCCTCGAATACTGGCTAACATTGGAGTACATGCAAGGTTTGCAATCGGGAAAATCACAGACAGTATTCCATTTGAAAAACCATGGATGCTGAAATACATTGATAAAAAACTTGTCGTAGAAAACTCATATACACGCAAAATGCTCGACTGGCAGGTAACACGCCGGTATGACCTTACGAGGCGTTTGTTGCCCATCATAGAAAAAATGAAAAGCTTTCCTCTTGAATGGACACTAAGAAATAAAGCAATTATTTCCAAAACTGTTTATTATAACAGTATTTGCGCTTCCGAGATGCTCACTTCAAAACATACCCAACTTGAAAATGAAGTCATAAAACATATTCTGGATCGTGAGAATTTCCCGAGGTTCAGGTTTTTTATGCAAATGAGAATGGCAGATTTGCTTTCAACAGTTCAACTGACATTTCGTTTATTAATATCTTTAATAAGGAATAAGGATATTGAAGACATGCAATTCTATTTTCGCAGACTGGCTAATTATTTATTTGTCGGAGGGTTCGACATAAACGAAATAAGAAATTATATACAGACTACAGAGTCGGTACTTATTGATAATTTGAAATGTAACCCTGATTGCAGAGAATTCTATAATGAAACTATCAATTATTTGTCTCCTGTTTTCCAGCTGTTGATTGATGAAACTGAAGAGTACTATGAAAAGCTCAAAGTAACTCAATTAAAAAAGTCAAATTCGGAAGATATTTACATCAACAATTTTGAAGTAAAAGATCATTACCCAATTAAAAGAACAGTTCCCGACCAGTCAATTAGTTTTAAAAGCATGCAATTTGATAATTTACCCAGCTTTAGTATAAATTAATAATATTTTATAAAAATCTTTTCATAGCATTTTATCTTTTATCCTTAAATATTCACCACTCTTCTTTGTTTTCTTTCAAATCATCGTTTTAAGCAATAATTTCAGAAGAAAAAATCATAAAATAGTTGATTTTTATTTGTTTATTTACGTTAATTATACATACATTTGTGAATTATTTCACAACTGAATTAAGTTAATAAAGCTGTAAAAATTTATACAAACTAAATGCATATAGTGTTTCTCATAGTATCCAGTATATTTTTGATCTTTACTGCTTTCTGGTCAATTAAATTAATCAAGGATGCAAAAGGAAGATCTGCGTGGATTGCCTTCTCCGCAGCTTTTTGTTTACTTGCCATTATCCGTATTTTTGAACTGATTCATTATCTCATTAGCGATGCTTCGATTAAACTTTTGTTCATTAACGACTTGTTTGACCTGTTATTATCATTACTTGTTGCAGTTGGAGTAGTATTTATTGGACAAGTTTTTTTCTCAATGGACAGGGAAGAAAAAATACGCATAGAATCCGAGAATCGTTTTAAAACTTTATTCAATAACAGCAGCGACCAGATCTATGTAATTGACCTATATGGAAATTTTGTTGAAGTAAACCAGGTCATAATTGACCTGCTTGGATACAGCAAAGAAGATTTCATGAACATGCATATCAGGGAGATCAAATCATCAAAATATTTTGACACCATTGATTCATTGCTAGAAAAAATAAAGCTTGAAGGTAATTTGATTTTTGAGGCAGGGCACCTCACAAAGAATGGCAAAATAATTCCTGTGAAGATCAACAGTCGTTTAATTTCTTACAGCAATGGCAAAGCAATTTTAAGTATGGCAAGGGATATAACGGAACGTAAGCAAACCGAAAGGAAAATTGTCAATGCCATTATCGAAACAGAAGAAAAAGAAAAAGAGCGTTTCGCAAAAGACCTTCATGATGGACTTGGCACCCTCCTATCCAGTATAAATATTTATATCAGCCTTATTAAATCAGGACAGGTTGATGATGCCCAGAAAGAAAATCTTTTTAATTATACAAAAGGCCTGATCGATGAAGCCATCCTGAATGCAAAAGAAATAGCAAATAACTTACGACCTAATGTTATCAGTCGCTTTGGGTTAGTTGCCGCCGTGAAATCGTTATGTGAAAAGATCAATAATACAGGTGTTCTAAAAATTGAATTCACAACCGGAAGTGTTAAAAAGGATGACCTGAACAGTGACCTGGAAGTAACACTTTACCGGATTATTAACGAACTTATCAATAACACGCTGAAACATGCTTCCGCCAATATTGTAAACATTAACATGGTGAAAGAAGCTAATATTCTTATTTTAAAATACCAGGACAATGGTAAAGGTTTTGACGTTGATAAAGCAATGAGCAGCAAAACCAACAAAGGAATGGGTTTAACAAATATTATCAGCCGAGTAAATGCAATAAACGGTACATTCAGGATTAAAAGCACTTCTGAATTCGGAACGGAAGTTATAATTAATGTAAAAATATAACCAGGATAAAGGTTAACAGATATGGAAAGATATAAGGTAATGATAGTTGACGATCATGAGGTTTTCAGGATGGGGATGAAATTACTCCTGAACATGATTGAAAATGTAAATGTAATTGGGGAAGCTTCCAACGGGCAGGAATTCCTTGAGTTTATTAAAAAGCAAAAGGTAGATATAGTTTTTATGGATATTAATATGCCTATTCTTGACGGCATTGATGCAACAGAAAGAGCTTTAAAAGATTTCCCAAATCTTAAAATTATTGCTTTGACCACATTTGGAGATACCGAATATTTTAATAAAATGATCTATGCCGGTGTCGAAGGATTTATGTTGAAAAATTCCGGTTTTAATGATTTCAAAAATGCCATTGAAAAAGTGATGAAGGGAGGAAATTATTTTTCTGAGGAATTGCTTGTTAATTTTACGAAAGATGTTGTAACAAAAAAATTCAGAGAGAAGTCTGAACTTCCTGAATTTTCAAGAAGGGAACTTGAAGTCCTTCAACTGATTTGTAAAGGATATTCCAATTTGAAAATAGGTGAAGAATTATTTATCAGCGACCGCACAGTTGAAAGACACAAAACAAACCTTATCAGCAAGACAAATACCCTGAATACAGTTAACCTGATTCTGTATGCCATTAAACATAATCTTGTTGAAATTTAATTAACCAGTATTATAAGTTTACGATATTAATATTAGAATAATCTTTCTCTAATTATCGTAATCTTTTTGGGGAAAGTTACTTTAAATTTTGTTCCTATTCCACTTTTACTTGTAACGCTAATATCACCACTGTATCGATGAACAATATATTTTGCCATAGCTAATCCCAGTCCTGTTCCATCTTTTATTAGTTCCTTAGCATTTGACGCCCTGTAAAATTCATTAAAGATCAATGGAAGTTCTGCTTCAGGAATTCCGATACCTGTGTCGGAGACTTCAATCTGAATGGTATCTTTATGATCGGTAACATTCAACTCAACTACACCATTCTCTGGAGTATATTTAATAGCATTAAAAAGCAAACTCGTAATAAGTTCTTCCATAGAAAAACGGTTGCTGATAATATTATTGACATTATCATCAATATGGTGAATAAGATTAAGTGATTTCGCTTCAGCATTTTTGGAAGCTGATTCAACAACATTGGAAATCACTTCTCTAAGCGAAAACTCTTCAATCTCAGGTTTTTCATTCAACCGCATCTGTGTAAGTTTCAACAGGTCGTTCACAAAAAATGAAAGTTTGGAAGTACGGTTGTAGGCATTATCAATAAATTCAATTTGTTTTTCATCAACAGAACCAAATGTCTTGTCTTTAATAATGGCAAGGTTCGTTTGGATGACGGTCAGGTGCCCTTTGATATTATGTGTAACACGCGAAACATATTCATCTTTTATTTTATCTTTTTGATTTAATAATTTATTTGCCTGCTGATATGCCTCTTCCTGCTTGCG
>JBEKEO010000091.1:0-10341 GCA_050013795.1 Bacteroidales bacterium | reverse complement strand
CGGCATCGCGTGCAACACCCTGTATGAAGGCGGCATTTTTATTGTACATGGCAATGGCCTTGTTACGCTCGAAGATTACTTCTTCAACTATAGCAGTAGGCGGAACACTTTCATAATTAATATTGGTGGTATCGACTACAGATGCCTGTGCGTGCATATCCGCATCGCTTACCGGCATAGCAGAGGCAAAAGTTTCGCCTGCTGTTTTCTGCAGATTGCAAAGGCTGATAAGTTTCAGCGTTTTTATATTACTCCTGATTCCTAATACCACTATCAGTGGCATATTTTTCGTATGTGCTGACATAATGATTATGATTTAGTTCTATGATTATACAACCAAAAATCGTGCAAAATATTGTGTTTTGGAAAAAATTATTTAGTTTTTCTTTTATAAGCTGACTCACCCCCTGCCTCCCGATAAATCGGGACAAGCTCTCTCTATAAATAGAGAGGGGAGTACTAAAGCCCTTTAAGTCCCTTCTCTACTGGTAGAGAAGGGATTTAGGGATGAGTCTAATTATGAACTACTCTTTCACAAACTTCTTTTCTTCAACACCATTTTGGGTTTTAATTTCAATGAAATACATGCCGGAGGGGAAAAAAGAAACATCAATTGTAAACGGTGAACGGTAATCAGTAAACGGTGAAGTGTAAATCCTTTCTCCAAGCATATTGTATATATCAATACTGTTTACCGATAACTGATTACCGATAACCTCTATTTCGGAAGAAGCGGGGTTGGGGTAAATATCAATGCTATTATCTGAATTTATTTCTTTTATTGAATAGTCTACCGGAAACGGAGGACAAATAGTGTCATTATTACCAATTACATAAATAAATAAGCTAAGGTCATTGCTAATTTCAGCAACATTGGTACTTGTATATCCTCTGAAAGTCAAAAGATACGGACGCTTTCTTCCATATTCGCTTTTGGGAATCCATGTAAAATATCCATGTGAAATATTCATTACACTGTCAGAAGAAAAAGTAGCAGGATGATTCAATATATAGGCTTCGCTGAAAGAATGAATAGCAGTCTGATCGGATGTAATTGCATCGGTAAAAGTTATTTTAAGCTTTAACGTATCGTTTGGATTCATTACAATAAAATTACTGCCCAGCGTATCGCTGCTTATGAAAGAGCTTGTTCCGGTAAAGGAATATGAAACAGCAGAAGTGGCAACATCTGTAACCTGAAAATCAGTCAAAACGTAACCAACGTTCCGTCCATGTCTCCATTTATTTATTTTTATTGCAAAGCAATACTCTCCCTGACTGGAAGTATTGTCATTCCAAGTGAATTCTCCATTATAAGGATTTAAGTTTACACCCGTTGGAATAGTATAGCCTGAAATATTTAATCCACCCGTAGTTCTGCATGAATCTATTTCATAAGACAAGCTATCGTGATCCGGATCATAAGCGGTAAAGTCGAATTTAAACTGATTGTCATTCAAAGATTTTACCATTGGAAAAGGCGCGAAAAAATTTACTGAATTAACAACACAATTAGAATCAGGGTTAAAAACATTTATCATCGTTTCGATATAAAATGGAACGTTGACAGAATTAGGGATATTAATTATACCTGCATTCCGGTTTGGGTCAGTTAATGAAATAATATAAACATTTGGGCTTGGGAATGTATGCGTACCATAGTATAAATTAATGCTGATTTCCATAGAAGCTGGCCCAACCGGGCCTTTATAGGATCTGTTAAGCACTGAGGTTGTTCCATCTCCCCATGAAATTGTGTATTGAGGTCTGTCGGCTGGGCTTGCAGTATTTGTATAAGTTGTTATGGAAACATTGTAAGTAAGCCCACTGACATAAGTATATGTAATATATCCTCCTCTCATATGGGTCGCAAATGCAGAGAGAACTAAAAAGATATTTAGAATAAACAGAATTGAAATTTTTTTCATGGCAATAAAATTAACAGCACTAAATTAAACAATTTAAAGTAGTAATGCAAATAAATTAACTTTGAACAAACGAACATTCGAACAATTGAACAAACGAAGTGAAATGTATTAAAGAAACAACACCGGAACTATTTATGCAGCCCAAGTTGTACGCCAACAGTAAGCCGTGGCAATTCGGAATAATGGTAAGAGGTTTTGAAGAGATCGGATAAGCGATAGTTTGCAAAGAACACATACCTGCCAAAGCCCACCCTTGCCGTAACACCATAGTTTATGCTGTTGATATAGCTCAAATGCGAAACAGTGGTCTTCACAATATTTCCGTTTTGCTTTTTGTCCTTAGTAAAATGAGTGGCTAAAAACCCCCAGTTGCCGAAGACTCCAATGTCGACAAAGTTACCCACGCGGTTGCCCCTCTTGCCGTAATTAAAACGCATATAACCCGATAAACCCAAATCATCGAAATTCATTTGTTCCTTGTTATGAAGGGTATCGTTGGGCAAAGTTTTACCAGCAGACTGCTTTAAAGAATATGAATAAGAATTGAAATCGATATCGTATCCTATTGCAAAGAAATTTGAGATGCGGAATTTATAACGGTAACCTAAAACGAAATCGGTAGAACGCCCTTGCCTTATGCTGCTTCCGGCACTGTCGGGCTTACCCAAAATAAAACCCAGACCAATATATACATGCGAAAAGTTACGAAGGTTAGGTCCGTGCCTGCCAAGCGCAGTATCGTTCACATCCTGGTGCATAAGCACGGTTTGAGAAAAGCCGGTTAAACTTAATAGAGTCAGAAGAATGGCTATTGAATATCTTTTCATGGTAGATATATTAATCCAATATATTTTAAATAATGAATCTGGAACTTCAAACACTTAATGTCACATCGAGTAACGAAGTGTATCGAGATGGGACTGCAAGGGTCTGTCTGTTCTCGATACGAGATTGTCTTAGAAAAAAGCCAATCTCTACTCGAACTGACAAGGGTTTTATGATTAAAATATTTCATTAATTAATCATACATTATAAAATTAAAATTGATACGAACGATTAAAGTTTCCAAGATGTACATTAAGCTTCTGCCCTTTCTTAAAATTGGATTTGGTAAGCGTAAGGACATCATTCTGCAATACTAAAATTACATTATATTCCTTCAATGTTCCATCGGTATTTTGAATGTTATAATACAAATATTTCGCTGATCCCTTTTCTTTGTTATCCATGTATTCCTGTGTTACCACAACTTTTACGTAATCATCATCATCAACAAATTCGAATGTTTTATCAGGAACAGTCATCTTATGTTCAGTAAAATACGATGCCTGCGGAACACCATATCCATGTGCATAATCAAAATACGGGAACAGGTCGCCCGATTCTTCAATGGAATTAAATATTTGCATATTGTTCAATCCCCTGTTTATCTGCCATGCACAGGCAGCAAAACCTGCAATAAGAGGACATGCAAAAGAAGTGCCTTCAACCGCTTGTAACTTGTCTTTACCTGCTGCTATTACATGGGCATAAGCGGAAACATTGGGTTTCATCCTTTTATCCCAGGTAGGACCAAATGAACTGAATGAGAAATGATACTCTGTGAGCGGATTAATGCCACCTACAGAGAGGGCGCTGTCGGCATCGGCAGGAGCAGCAATTATTTTCCATTTGTTATCTCCATCATTGCCAACAGCATTAATAACAAGTATTCCCTTTTTAGCAGCAAGGTTGGCAGCCCTTGTTACAAGTGCTGTTTTACCATCCATCTGGTTGGGGAAATAACGCTGATAAGTATAGCCCAGCGAACTGCTGATAATGTCGGCCCCGTTCTTATCAGCCCATTCAACTGCTGCAAGCCAGTTATCTTCTTCAAAGTATGGTTCCCTGCGGACTTCAGTTCGTGCAAGGAGGAACTCCGCTCCTGTTGCAAGACCAATTTTCTTTCCATTAATGATGCCGCAAATACACGACATTACCATTGTTCCGTGCGACATCCAACTATAAACAAATTCTTTGTTCTTTACAAAGTCCCATGTCTTTATTATCCTTCCATCCTTGCGAACCTGTTCAAATGCAGGATTCGTGTCGACAGTAGGGAACCCTCCGTCGAAAATGGCAATGCGAATTCCTTTGCCATCTATTCCTTTTTCCTGGAATAGATTGCCACCCATGCGGGCAGTTTGTTTTGGAAGCGAGGCAAGCAAAGTTGAATCTTTCGGGTTAAGATACGTGTTATCATATTCTGCGGGAATTGCAACAGCTTCCATTTTTTCAACAGACCTGACTTCAGGTAACTTCTTCACCTCTTCAATTTCTGAAACTGAAGCATAAACCGATATGGCATTGAACCAGCGGCTTGGATTAGAAACGGAATCAACAAGCTCAGAGATTGCATGAACATAATCGTCATTCAAAGGGAAGTCGGTAGAATCAATAAGTGGAATACCATATTGCAGGCGACGTTCAATGGTTTTCTTATCAAAATACTTATAAGGATCGAATGTTATATTCTTTTTGTTTTTCAGGAAAACCCAATACTTGTTGTTTTGTGCTGAAACTAATGCAACTCCGATAAAAAACAACAGTAGTATTAAAAACAATTTACGAATCATATCGGTTTGATCAGATCAAAATCTTTTCAAAGAAACAAATTTTTTATAGTTTATGATTCAAGAAAGGAATAAATTTGCACTAATATCTGATAAATTATTTATTCTATGCCGAAGAAGAAAAGAATCATTTTCAAGGAAAGAGAAATTGAAGAAATCATCAGTAAAAGTGTCTGCTGCTATATTGGAATGGTAGATGAGAATAACCGTCCTTATGTACTTCCATTTAATTTCGGATACAAGGATAAATGCATTTATTTACATTCGGGCTCAGCGGGAAAAAAGATAAATATCCTGAAAAAGAATAACAGTGTTTGTGTTGTTTTCAGCATCGGGCATGATCTCTCGTATCAGAATCAGAATGTGGCATGTAGTTACATTATGAGTTATAAAAGCGTTATCTGTTACGGGAAAGTTGAATTTATTGAAGAGTACGAAAAGAAAGTGGAAGCGATGAACATTATAATGAAGCAATACACAGGAAAGGTGTTTGATTATTCAAAACCTGCGATTGATAATGTTTTAGTGTACAAAGTAGTTGTTGAAGAAATAACTGCTAAGGAATTCGGAAATCTAAGCTAAGAAAATTATATTTCCGGAAGGGAAAATAATTCATTTTGGTATGATAAATGCGGCGATAAAAGGATAAAAACCCAGATTGGCATGAAAACATTTCTGATACTTTTATCCATCACTTTTCTTGCTTCCTGTACACTTATTGAGAGGGCAGGGATTGAGAAACGCAGATTCAGGGCAGGATATTATATTCCCTCTCTTTCTGCACAGCAGAAAATTATTCATCATGCTTCTGACAGCAGCATCAATAAAAAAAATTATAGTAAAGACAAAATAGAGGCAATATCCTCGCATCCCGAACAACCTAAAGGCAATAATGAATTAGCTGTGCTTTATCAACCTGTTCAATCCAACCCAGATAAGACGACTTCAACAGCTTTAACGAATACAACAAAAGAAAAATATAAAATCACTTCCCTATTAAATGAATTTCCCCTTAATATAAGTCAAAACTATACAGCAAAAAGATCAACACTTGAATTTACAAACAGGAAAAGTATACTATACAGAGGTCACGGACATGGGTGTAGCCTTTTACTTGTTGCCGTAGTTTTATTACTTATTGTTTTGCTGGTAATGACTATTTCCCAGACCACGATAACGCCAGGTGCTATTTTCCTGGCTTGCGGAATTGTTTTGCTGATTATGCTGGTTTCTGTCTTAATAAGAGAAAGCAGGAGGGCTGCCCACAGCAGAGAAATACATGATCATTTGCATTAATAATAAAGTTAACGTAGTGAATAGGATTTATTACAAATAAAAGTTCATTTTAATTTGAAATTCCCAGTACAAACTTACTGTAATACCAATTGAATACCTTACCAACAGAATAGCCCACAGTTATTCCAAGAATCGCTCCGCAAAACACATCAAAGGGATAATGCACGCCAAGATAAATGCGGGTGTATGAAACTACAGCCGCCCAAACAATCATTCCCGCTGTAAGATATTTAATTTTTCTTCCAAGTATTTGTATAAGAAAAAAACATATTGCAAATGTATTTGCCGCATGCGATGAAACAAAGCCGTACAAACCTCCGCATTCATTGTTAACAAGATGAATAAATGGTTTTAATTCTTCGTTCTGGCATGGGCGCAGGCGATGAAAAACATCTTTAAAACAATGCACCGATAACTGGTCGCTTGCTGTAATAAGCAGCGCAACGCAAACAAGCACATCTATTGTTCGAAGTTTATAATGTTTAATAACCAGGTAAATAAGGAAAAGGTAAAATGGTATCCATGTAAATTTATAACTTATCCAGTACATCAGGAAATCGAGGAAAGGTGTGTGCAAGCCGTTAAGAAACAGCAGTAACGATTTATCCCAGCTAATAAATTGTTCTATCAAAGTGAAAGATACTTTTAGGATGCTTTCTTTTTATAAATGATTAATCATTTCTTCTTCGGAGGATTGTATCCTCTTTGTTTAGCCATTTCTTCCAGCCGCTTCTGAAACCCTGATTTTTTCTTTTCCGGTTTCTTTTTGTTTTCCTGTATCTTCTGATGTATGGCTTCTTCGTTCACGCTGCGGCGGATTACCCACATCTGGAGGAAAGTGAGCATATTGGCAAGAAAATAATAATAACTCAGTCCTGCTGCAAAATTGTTAAAGAAACCAAGGAACATAACAGGCATGGCATAGGTCATAAACTTCATGCCGGGCATCTGCGACTGGGAACCCATTAACTGATTATTGAGCTTGGTATAAAAGATAGTGGATACGGTCATCAGCAAGGTAAATAAACTGACATGGTCGCCATAAAAAGGAATGTTAAAGCCGAGGTTTAGAATGGAATCATAAGCGGAAAGGTCGGTTGCCCAGAGGAAACTTTGCTGCCTTAATTCGATAGATGCGGGGAAGAACCTGTAGAATGCAATCAATATAGGCATCTGCAATAGCATGGGAATGCATCCTGCAAGCGGGTTAACCCCGGCTTTCTTATATAAAGCCATAGTTGCCTGCTGGCGTTCCATGGTTTTCTCTTTTGGTATTTTTTTATTTATCTCGTCAATTTCAGGCTTCAGCACTCGCATCTTGGCTGATGATAAATATGTTTTATATGCAATGGGGAAAAGGACAATTTTAAGAAGAATGGTAAGAATTAATATGATGATACCATAGTTCATCCCAAATGTGCTAAGCCAGTTGAAAACAGGAATAACAGCTATCCTGTTTATCCATCCGAGGATGTATGGAGAGCTCCATCCCAGGGGTATCTGATGCTCCAGGTCAAGGTGATACTTTTTTAATGTTTTAAAATGATTGGGGCCAAAATACATGTGCATTGAAAAACTTTGCTTGCTATTCTCATCAAAGGGAATGGTGATCCCTGCAGTACAGGTTTTCACCCTGCGGACAATCGAATCATTGGCATCAGTGCTTATCTTGGCATTAGCAAATCCTTTATCAGCGATTAACACAGAAGTAAAGAACTGCTGCTTGAAACCTATCCAGTTTACCCTGGTGGTAAGATCTTTGTTACCGTTTTTGGTTTCTGATAAATAATCCACATCATCTTCAAAGAATTTATAATAAATGGTTGATGACATTCTTTCAGCCTTTATGCTCTTTTCCTGCTGGCGGAGGTTTTGCTTCCATTCAAGGTCGATAGCATTGGAACTCTCATTCAGAATATCCGGCAAACCAACAAAACTGAGCTGTATCTTCATCATATAATCATTACCATACACAGTATATAATAATTGTATGTATTTATCTCCATGATGGTCAGTAGCAGAATCGGGATAAAGGCGCATGGCGAATTTTAATGAATCATTACCTTTAAGGCTTACGCTTTCTTTCCCCATGAATTTTGCATCAATAAAAACAGGAGTAAAGTATAGTTGTGAAGTATTAATGATCCTGTTGTGGGTATAAAATTTAAAATTGAACAATGTTGAATCACCATTCATCAGTATCAACGGCAAAGAATCAAAAGTGTGATATTTTTTTAGTTGTGCGTAATATATCCTCCCGCCTAATGTTGAGAATTTAAATTTGGCGACTTCATTTTCAATAGTGATAAGGTTCTTACTTCCTTGAAGTGAATGGGAGAACATTCCGAATGCATCTTTATTCTGCGCAGTTTCAGATGAATCTTTAGTAGAACTAATTTTTGAAATTACTTTTCCCTTTACTGTATCTTCTTTTGATATTTTACTCTTTGGCAATAACTTCGTAATGGAATCCTGTTTTCTTTGTTCCCTTTCAATTTTAGTAATAGAATCCGATATATGCTGCTTTTTTTGAAGCTCTTCTTTTGAAGGTTTATTGATAATGCCAAAAACTACTAGTATTCCTACTATCAATAATATTCCGATAATTGTATTTTTATTCATTTCCTGTTATTTTCAAATATGAGAGGGCAAAGATAATGGAATTGTTGTACTCAAAAAAACTCAAACTTTAAAGGGCAGGTTAAAGCTGTTAAATGAAGAAAATGAGCATGTAAATACGTTACCTTTATTTAGAATATCATTGTTATCCGACTATTTCAGGACGCTCCTATGGAGCTAATGATTCATTTGCAATTAATTCTATAAACAGTTCACTCCTATGGAGTTTGTACTATATAGTCCCGGCGGGACGGTCTGTTTATAGAAAATATTTTATTCATTAAAAGAATAGCCCCATCGGGGTGACCTGTTACAAAGTCTCTGTAAAATCAATAGTTTTAAAATATTTGATAAGTTTAAGTCGGGTAGTAGTGTTAGATTATACTACTTTCTATTCTCAATAGCCGCCCCTACAAATGCTACAAACAGAGGATGAGGATTTGCAACCGTACTTTTGTACTCAGGGTGGAATTGAACGCCAATGAACCATGGGTGGGACGGTATTTCCATTATCTCAACAAGATTGTCCTTTGGATTTATACCTGCAGGTATCATTCCTGCTTTTTTAAATTCCGCCAGATATTTATCATTGAATTCATACCTGTGACGATGACGTTCGGATATACTTTTCGTTTTATAAATACTGAAGGCTTTGGTGTTTTCCTGAACATCGCATGGATAAGCACCCAATCTCATCGTTCCTCCTTTGCAAGATATTTTTTTCTGAGCTTCCATTATATCAATAACAGGATGAGTAGTACGGGGATTCATCTCTGTGGAATGCGCATCTTTAAAACCTAATACATTTCTTGCAAATTCCACAACGGCACACTGCATGCCAAGACAAATACCAAGAAAAGGTATTCCGTTCTCACGCGCATATTGAATAGCAGTTATTTTTCCTTCAATTCCCCTCTCACCAAAACCCGGAGCTACAAGAATACCATTCAGTCCTTTTAATGCTTCCTTAACATTAGAATGTTCAATATCTTCAGAATGTATCATCTGCACTTTTACCTTGCATTGGTGAAAGGAAGCGGCATGATTGAACGATTCTGAAATGGATTTATAAGCATCTTTCAGTTCGGCATATTTTCCTATCAAACCAATATTCACTTCACTGGTAGGGTTCTTCAGTCTATACAGAAACTCTTCCCATTTAGCAAGATCGGGTTCCTGTTTCTCCGGCATATTCATTTTACGCAATACAGCCGTATCCAGATTTTCGGCTTTCATTAAAATGGGAACATTGTAGATGGTATCTGTATCTATAGATTCTATAACAGAGGTGGGTTCTACGGTACAGAACAAAGCAATTTTATGACGGAGATTTTCATTCAGGTGCTTTTCCGTGCGGCAAACCAGTATATCAGGCTGCACTCCCAGTTCCAGGAGCATCTTCACTGAGTGCTGTGTAGGCTTGGTCTTCAGTTCTCCCGCAGCAGCTAAATAAGGAATCAGTGTAAGATGAATGACAAAACAGCGATGCCCCATTTCCCAACGCATCTGGCGAACAGCCTCAATATAGGGAAGCGATTCAATATCGCCTACGGTACCTCCTATTTCTGTAATGATAAAATCGTAAGCATTGTCATTGCCAAGTAATTTTATTCGATATTTTATTTCATCTGTAATATGCGGAATTACCTGCACAGTTTCACCAAGATAATCGCCTCTTCTCTCTTTCTCAATAACAGATTGATATATGCGACCTGTTGTAATATTGTTCGCCTGGGAAGTAGGTATATTCAGGAAGCGTTCATAATGACCGAGGTCAAGGTCAGTTTCAGCGCCATCTTCTGTAACATAGCATTCGCCATGTTCATAAGGATTAAGCGTACCGGGATCAACATTGATATAAGGGTCGAGTTTCTGAATAGTGACCG